>JASIBJ010000016.1 GCA_030045215.1 Streptosporangiaceae bacterium
GAGCCCAGCCTCGGCGTCCAGCATTGCCTGCAGCCACGCCACGTCGCCGACGTCGGACTGACCGCGGCCGAAGAGCGCGCCGAAGAGGAGACCCCGGCTAGTCGTCATGCGCCCATGATCTCGCGCCGCAGGACGCCGGTACCACGCGCGGGCGGCGGGCGTTCGCGCCATGATTGCCCGTGATGCGCCGCAGTCGCCGCAGAGACAAGTCCTGCCCGGCCGAAAGGGGCTGAGTTGCCAGTGCTTCGCCGATCGCTCCCTGCTGGTCTTGCCGTCGCCGCCATCGGGGTCGCGGCCCTCTGCCTGACGGCGCCGGCCTCCGCCGCCGGCCATCCGGACGCAAGGCGTCCGGCGGCGGGCCTCCAGGTCCACCTCACTGGCACCGCCCTGACCACCGCGGCCGCTCAGTGCGCGGCCTGGGCCACCGACGCCGGGTTCGCCAACGACGGCTACATGTCCGGTGCGCTCACCATTGCCGTGGCCGTGGCGCTGCAAGAGTCGGGCTGCAACCCGGCAGCCTGCTTTGACAACACCATCGGTAAGGCCTGCACGCAGAAGACCGAGATCCCCGGCGACAGCATCGACCGTGGCGCCTGGCAGCTCAACAACGAGGCGGCCGGCGCCGTCCCGGACTCCTGTGCCTACTCCGGGCCGTGCGCCGCCAAAGACGCCTACATCAGCGTCTCGAACTTCGGCACGTACTTCGCCCGCTGGGTGACCTACAGCGACGACGCCTACGCCACCCAGCTGTGGCCGGCCGCGCAGCAGGCAGTGAACGCCTTGCGCCAGGGCACGATCGCCAGCGCGGTGATCGGCACCTGCCTTGGCTTCGCTGCTGACCGCCGGGGAGCCAGCGCCGAGACCGGCAACTGCGGCACGGCCAGCAGCCAGATCTGGCGGCTGGCGGGCGCCACGCTGCGCACGCATGTCGGCCTGTGCCTGGCCGCGACCTCGTCCAGCCGGCCGGCCGGCGTCGCGCTGGCCCGGTGCACCGGCGGCTCGCTGCAGTCGTGGCAGGTCCGGCCGGATGCCGAGCTGTACAACGCCGGCGCGCGCCTGTGCCTGGATGACCCCGTGGCGGCGTTCAGTGGCGGCGACAAGCCCGGCGTCGTGCTCAGGACCGCGCCGTGCAGGAACGGGCAGGGTGAGGGCTGGTTCGAGCCCTGACCGGGCCGCGTGGGAGCCGGCCGACGCCGTCATCCGGCGGGGCTGCCGGCCTGTGGCCGATGGCCGTCTCCCGGATATTGTCTGCAGGTATGAGCATGAATTCCTTCCCGCAGGGCGGGCCGTCGCTGCCGCAGCAGCGCAAGCTGGTCACCGAGATTCCCGGCCCGAGGTCCAGGGAGCTGCTTGAGCGCAGGCAGCGCAGCGTAGCCCGCGGGCTCAGTCACGTGCTGCCGGTGTTCGTGGCCGCCGCCGGAGGCGGGGTCGTGGTGGACGTGGACGGGAACTCGCTCATCGACTTCGGCTCGGGTATCGCCGTCACGACCGTCGGCAACAGCGCCGACCTGGTGGTGGACCGGGTAACCGAGCAGGTGGGCCAGTTCACCCACACCTGCTTCATGGTCGCCCCTTACGCGGGCTACGTGGAGGTCTGCGAGCAGCTGAACAAGCTGACCCCGGGTGATCACGACAAGCGCTCGGCGCTGTTCAACTCGGGCGCGGAGGCGGTGGAGAACGCCGTCAAGATCGCCCGCCATGCCACGGGCCGTGACGCCATCGTCGTCTTCGACCACGCCTATCACGGGCGGACGAACCTGACGATGGCCATGACGGCGAAGAACATGCCCTACAAGGAGGGCTTCGGACCGTTCGCCGGCGAGGTGTACCGGGTGCCGATGGCCTACCCGTTCCGTTGGCCGGGCGGCCCGGAGAAGTGCGCGGCCGAGGCTCTCGACGTTATCACCGGCCTCATACACTCCCAGGTCGGCGAGGAGAACGTGGCCGCGGTCGTGATCGAGCCGGTCCAGGGCGAGGGCGGTTTCATCGTCCCGCCTGACGGCTTCCTGCCCGGCCTGGCGAGGTTCTGCCGCGCCAACGGCATCGTGTTCATCGCCGACGAGATCCAGTCGGGCTTCTGCCGCACCGGCGACTGGTTCGCCTGCGATCACGAGCACGTCGTGCCCGACCTGATCACGACGGCCAAGGGCATCGCGGGCGGGCTGCCGCTGGCCGGGGTGACCGGTCGTGCCGAGATGATGGACTCCGTGCATCCAGGCGGACTCGGCGGCACCTACGGCGGGAATCCCGTGGCCTGCGCGGCCGCGCTTGGCGCGATCGACACCATGCTGAAGGAAGACCTGCCCGCCGCGGCCAGGGTCATCGAGACCCTCATGCTGCCGCGGCTGCAGGCACTCGCTGCGACGCGCCCGGTAATCGGCGATGTCCGCGGCCGCGGCGCGATGCTCGCGATCGAGCTGGTCAAGCCAGGAACGCTGGAGCCCGACGCCGCCGCGGCGGCCAAGGTCGCCAAGACCTGCCACGCGGAAGGGATGATCACCCTCACCTGCGGCACGTACGGCAATGTGCTGCGGTTCCTGCCGCCGCTGGTGATCAGCCAGGCGCTGCTCGACGAGGGGATCTCCATCCTGGAGGGCGCCTTCGCCCGGTTGTGACCCGGACCGGGCGCCCGCCCGGTCCTGCTAGCCGTCCGCCCCGGCCAGGCGCTCGATCGCAGCCTTGTACCGCTGCGCCGCCGCCATCACGGCGGCAGCATGCTCATCGTGGAAGGTGTTGGCTCCGGCCGCAGCCCGGCCGGGCAGGCGCTGGGTGAGCTCTAGCCTCGTGCCAGGAGCGGCCGGCTCGTGGCGGAAGGTCATCTCGTCAAACGGAGCCGTCACCGAGCGGACGACGCGACCGCCCGGCGAGAGCGCAGCGAGCAGGCTCACCCGCGCCGCGAGCAGGCCGTCGCGGCGCCGCTGGACGTAAAACCGCATCCCGCCGACCTCGCCCGCGGACGGCGTGCCTGGCACCTGGCCGAAATACACGAAGCTGGCCGGCTGCAGCACCCGGACCAGCTCGGCAGTGCCGAGAACGCTGCGGACAGTCTCGAGCGGCACGCCGATGTCGACACTGGCCGATGCCTCGGTCGCCGGTCCTGGCGGCGGGCTTGCGAGGCAGGCCTGCCGCAGCTCCCCTGGCATGCCGTCGCCAGGCCCTGGCCGGCGCCCGTCGGCGATGTCGCGCAGGGCGGCCAGCCAGCCCTTCAGCTCCCGGTGCAGCTCCGCCTCGGCATGGATCCTGGCCGGCCGGCCGACCGTCCAGGTCGCGGCGATCCGCAGTCTGGTCCCGCGCCGGCCTGGCTCAACCGAGAGCGCCCAGGTCGCCCGCCCGCCCGCGGTCTGCAGGCAGAGCTGGTGGCCAGGCGTCTCGGCAGTCACCTCCAGGATCTGCGCGTACGGCCGGGTGTCCCCCGTGGCCAGGTAGAACCGCACCCGGCCCGGCCCCTCCGCGGGCCCGGTCGGCCCGAGCGGATCGGTCAGGTCGAATGTCAGGCAGCCGCCGGGCCGGGCCGACCACGCCTGCGGGCTGCTCAGCAGCGCCCACGCCACGTCCGGGCCGGCTGACACGCTGGTGGACTGGTCGACGCGTACCGTGGCTTGCCACACGGATCCTCCCCGGGCCGGGCCCTAGGAGTGAACGATCTGGCTGCTGTGGCAGAAGTGCACACGGCCGTGAACCGACTGGATCCGCCGGACCGAAGTACGCCATACCGCCACATTGCTCGCCTGGCCGTCGGGGAGGTCATCGCTGTCGGGGTCCCGGTACTGCCGGGGCGTGTAGGCCGCGTCTCCGATGAGCAGGTCTGATGTGCCGTCGGCGGCTTCCACCCGCACGGACTGGTGGCCGATCGTGTGGCCGGGCGTGGTGATGACCGACAGGCCAGGCAGTATCTCGGTGTCACCGTCGAGCAACTCGAACCGCGCCCCCATGAAGTCAAACCAGTCGGCGAGCGTTGGTGACTCACGGCGCGCGCGGTCAAGCTCCGCGCGCTGGACGTAGAACGCCGCGTGCTTGAACACGGCGTTCTGCCCGCAGTGATCGAAGTGCAGGTGGGTGTTGATGACCAGGCCGATGTCGCCGGGAGTCATGCCCTGCTCGTCCAGCGCGTCGGCGACCGAGCGGTTGACCACCCGCCAGTCGCTGAGCCACTTCTGCGGGCCGCCGACGCCGGTGTCGACCAGCACGGCTCCGCCGGGATAGGTGACCAGGAAGCCATGAACCGGCCACTCGAGACCGTCGACGCCGCGCAGGGTTGCCAGCTGCAGCCGCTTTACCTCTAGCGCCATCGGCGCACCACCCTCCGGATCGTCAGCCACCAGCCGCGGGCGCACTCAGTCGTAGACCATAGCCGCCAGGCTGAGCTCACGACGCCGGCCGGTGCGCCGCGAGCGCGGACAGCAGCTCATACCCGACATGCGCGGCAGCTATTCCGGTGATCTGTGCATGGTCATACGCCGGGGCGACCTCGACGATGTCGGCCCCGACGAGGTTCAGCGCGCCGAACGACCGGAGCGCCGCAAGCAGCTCCCGGCTGGACATGCCGCCCGCCTCGGGCGTGCCGGTTCCCGGCGCGTGCGCGGGATCGAGCGCGTCGATATCGACCGACACGTACACCGGTCTGCCGCCGACCCGCTCGCGGATGCGCTCGGTCAGCCCGGTGACGCCGATGTGATCAAGCTCCGCCGCCGGGACTGCCTGGAACCCGAGCGCCGTGTCCTGCGCCAGGTCACCAGCGGTGTAGAGCGAGCCGCGCACTCCGACGTGCAGGCAGCCCGAGCGGTCGATGAGGCCTTCCTCGGATGCACGGCGGAACGGGGTACCGTGCGTGTAAGCAGCTCCGAAATAGGTGTCCCAGGTATCGAGATGAGCATCGAAGTGCACCACAGCGACCGGGCCATGCACAGCGGCGACCGCCCGCAGCAGGGGCAGCGCGATCGTGTGGTCACCGCCGAGGGTTAGCAGGCAGCTGACGCGCTCGAGCAGATTGCGCGCGGCGCGTTCGATGGTGGCGATGGCCTCGTCGATGCTGAACGGGTTGACGGCGAGGTCGCCAGCATCCGCCACTTGCTGGACCGCGAACGGCGATACGCGCTGAGCCGGGTTATAGGGCCGCAGGAGCCGGGAGGACTCCCGGATGTGCGCGGGCCCGAACCTGGCTCCGGGCCGGTAGCTGACGCCGGAGTCGAACGGGATGCCGACCACGGCCACGTCGGAGCGATCGACCTCGTCGGCACGCGGAAGCCTGGCGAATGTCGCCGGGCCCGTGTACCGGGGTACGACCGTGGCATCCACGGGCCCGATACTGCCGCCCGCGGTGATCCGCGGATAAGGCTCTGTCATCGAGCTCCACCCTCTTGTTCAGTCCGCCAGCTGAGCCCGGAGGCTATCTGAGCTGGTCAGGATGCGAAGCGGCGTTGCGCAACCGCAATCCGCTGAAGCCAACGGTTGACCCCGCGACCCGCCGCCAGAACGGCCAGATAGACGGCGTGATCCGCAGCTCGATCCGCGCGTCGGCATGCCTGCCCACCAGGTCGTCGACGACTTCCCGCCCGACCGCTTCCACCGGTTCGTCGCAGACCCAGTAGCCGCCGACCTCCTCATGTGGCCGGAACGCGTGCGCCGGGAACCGGTAGGCATAGAGCCGGCAGGCTTGCATGTGCGCGAGCCAGCCGGACTCCATGACATGGATCCGGTTCGCGGCGGTCGACCCAAAAAATCGCTCCCGATCCTCGCGGGTGGTGGCCGGCACTGGCCATATGCAACCGCGCGGGCAGTCCCTGGGGAACCAGAACAGCGGCGCGTGGCGAGTGTCCACTGCCCAGACGAGTGGCCGCGCGTCGGGGTTGGTGGCGGGCACGTGCGGCCGGAACCGGCTCAGCGAAGGATCCTCGCTGAAGTGCCACAGCGCGAACGGCCCTTCCCCCTCATACGGCGGCGCGGGCTCACGCGCCAGCAGACGCTCGGGGTAATCCGCGGTCATCGCCATGAGTCTTCCACGGCCGGACATCGTCCCGGCTGGCGCGGGCGCAGATTCCCGCGCTCCGATTAGTCCGGGCCTTCCGACCCGTCTTGTACTCCGGCGGCGCGACCGGCCGCAGACCCGCGGAGGAGGTTGACCATGACGCCCGCAGCCCTACGGTGCACGCTAGCGTGGTGACGATGAGTGCTCCCAGCCGCGCGCATGCAGATGAGGTAACCCTGCTCGGCCTGGCCAGGGCCGGCGACGACGGCGCGTTCGGCGACCTCGTCGAGGGCTACCGTGCTGAGCTGCGCTCCCACTGCTACCGCATGCTCGGCTCGGTGCACGATGCCGACGACGCCCTGCAGGACGCGCTGCTGCGCGCCTGGCGTAACCTGGGCGGCTTTGAGGGACGCAGCTCCCTGCGTGCCTGGCTGTACGCGATCGCTACCAACAGCGCCCTCGACATCACCAGGCGCCGGTCACGGCGCGAGCTGCCCGTCAGCTTCGGCCCGCCCGGAGCGGGCGGAGCGGATCTCGCCGCCGCGCTGCCGGATGCCGTCTGGCTCGAGCCCTTCCCCGACCGGTGGCTCGCCGGCGATCCGCCGCCCTCGCCCGAGGCGCGATACGACCGGCGCGAGAGTATCGAGCTGGCCTTTATCGTCGCGCTCCAGCACCTGCCGCCGCTGCAGCGAGCCGTCCTGATCCTGCGGGACGTGCTCGCGTTCTCCGCGGCCGAGGTGTCGGCCCAGCTCGGCACGTCAGTGGCGGCGGTCAACAGCGCCCTCCAGCGTGCCCGGGCCACCGTCCAGCGCGGACTTCCGGCCCGCAGCCAGCAGTCGACACTGCGCGACCTCGGCGATGAGGGCGTGCGGGAGATCGCGCAACGCTACGCCGACGCGTTGGAGGGCGGGGATGCGGACGCCCTGATCAGCATGCTGACGCAGGACGCTACATGGTCGATGCCGCCGATTCCGACCTGGTTCCAGGGCCATCAGGCCATCAGGGAGTTCATGCTGGCAGGCCCGCTCACGGAGCGCTGGATGCACCGTCCCGCATACGCGAACGGCCAGCTGGCCATCGGGTGTTACCTGCTCGATCCAGACTCCAGCCGCTATGTCCCGGCCGTGATCGACGTGCTGACCCTCGCGGGCGACAAGGTCGCTGCCGTCACCGGCTTCCTCCTGCCCTATGTCGCGAGCGGCGACAGCGCCGCCGCGGTCTCTGGCGCGGAAATATTCGCGCGCTTCGGGCTCACGGCCGAACTACCCTGACGGGCGGCCAGCCGACGATCCGCGGTGGCCCGGTCAGCCACGGTATCGTGAGCGCAGCCTGCGGCCGTACTGCGCCGTCGGCTGCTTGCGCGCACCCTAGCCAAGAGGACGACGTTGACGACTACCGGCGTGGCCGTCGTTACCGGCGCGGGATCAGGTCTCGGCCGGGCGATCACCAGGAAGCTCCTGGCCGCCGGGTGGAAGGTCGCGGCCGCCGGGCGCCGGGAACTACCACTGCGGGAGACCGTCACACCAGGCGAATGGTCGCCGGACGACGCGCTGGCCATGTCCGCCGACGTCGCGATTCCCGAGTCCGTCGCCGCGTTGTTCTCGGCAGTCGGCGCGCGATGGCAGCGACTCGACCTGCTGGTCAATAACGCCGGCGTCTTCGGCCCCCCGGGTGCCGTCGACGAGATCACCGCGCGCCAATGGCGACAGATCGTCGACACGAACCTGACCGGGAGTTTTCTCTGCGCCCATCACGCCGTGCGCATGATGAAGGCCCAGGATCCCATGGGCGGCCGGATCATCAACAACGGGTCGATATCCGCACACAGCCCTCGGCCTCGCAGCGTCGGCTATACCGCTACCAAGCACGCGATCACCGGCCTGACCAAGTCGATCGCCCTGGACGGCCGCAAGTTCGACATCGCTTGCGGCCAGATCGACATCGGCAATGCCGCCACCGAAATGACGCAAGGTATCAGCCGCGGCGCGGCTCAGGCCGATGGCTCGGTAGTCGGCGAGGCGACGTTCGACGCCGAGCACGTGGCCGATGCCGTCCTCTACATGGCCTCGCTGCCGCTGGAGGCCAACGTGCAGTTCCTCACGATCACGGCCACCAAGATGCCCTTCATCGGACGAGGCTGACGGCTACCGCCAGGCTGGCCGTGCCGATCCGGCCCAAACCCCGGTGCGGCGTGACCACGGGCGGCATGATGCAGTTATGGCCGCTATGGACGCTTTGCTGTCTATGATCGGCGATTTGGCAGCCGGAGTCGCGGCAGTCGCGGCACTGACCGGTGCCCGTTATGCCCGGCAGACCGTCCGGGAGGCCCGTGCCGAGCGGCTCGAAGCCGAGCGCGTCCGCCTTGTCCGGCGGCTTGAGTGGGTCGGCGAGACGATCGAGCACATCGACCGGCTAGCCGAAGATGACCAGCACTCGCGCCCGGTCGGCGAATCGTGGCGCCGCGGGCGCCATCTTCTGGCCCAGGGGTTCGTCGGACTCGACAACCAGCTGCCGCGGACCGCTGAGCTGACGCACTGCGCCGATCCGTACAGCGCCAGGTCAATCGCCAGGCTGGCGCGGGAGGAAGTCGACGGCGAACTCCAGCGCCTGGCCCGCGAACAAGGACGCCGGCACGAACAGCGGGCCGACGCCGGCCAGCCAGGACCGGCGCGGGCCACGCGCCCGGCGCTGCCGCGCCTTCCCGCCGGCCGCCGGGAGTCCCCGCCGGAGGTGCCCGCCCACCATCAGCATCGCCTGCGGCGCAGTCACGGCGGCTCGTGACGCGAGCGCCAGCCGGAAGATGAGAACCGCGCGAGAGTCGCGTGGCCTTGGTGCCACCCGAAAACGGATCGGCAGCATGGCCGGTGCATGTCTATTATCCACTTTCGTGATCTATCAGGACCCGCTGGCCTATCTGCTCGGCCTCGAGGGCATCGCGCTGCTAGACGCCTGGGCCGGAGACCACGACCGCGCATTTACTGAGGCCCGGCTGGCCGAGATCAGGCGGCTGCTGGATGACGAGCAGCTGAGGGGCCGCGGCGTGCTGGTTGGGCAGGTCAGCACCGCCACCGTCTACGAGCAGGTGTCGGCCGGCTACGACGCTGATGCTGGCGGTGGCCTGTTCGCAACCGATGAGCCGGTCGTAGCCGAGTATCTCGCCAGCCGGGAGCCTGGCGTGGCGCTGGACGCCGCCTGCGGGACCGGGCGATTCGCCGAGTTCCTGGCTGGGCGCGGACACCGGGTCATCGGCGTCGACAGCTCACCGGATATGCTCGCCCTCGCGCGGCAGCGCCTCCCCGAGGCCGAGTTCCACCTCGCCGAGCTCGACCGGCTGCCGCTGCCGGATGACTCCGTGGACGTCATCGTCTGCGCGCTCGCGCTCGACCACGTCGCCCGCCTCGATCCGGTACTGGCCGAGTTCGCTCGCGTGCTGCGCCCCGCCGGCGACCTGGTCATCTCCGATATTCACCACGAACTCATCACGCGCGGCTCGGCGATGACCACCCGCGGCCCGGCGGGAGAGCCGCGCATCGCGCCTAGCTACCGGCATCAGCTAGGGGACTACCTGCGGGCGGCACTAAGACAGGGCCTGCAGGTAAGACGGTGCGAGGAGCCGCGCGTGGTCAGAGCGGACGAACCGCCGACCGAACCCGCGACCGAGATCGGCGACTGGCAGGACTGGCCGTTCTCGCTGATGGACTACCTGCCATCGGCAGACCGAGCTGCAGGCGGTCGCCCGCACCTGGTCATCTGGCACTTCCAGCTGCCCGCTGGCCCAGTCGGGTCAGGACTTGCCCCGGTTCTTGGCGGCCAGAATGATCTGGGTTACCAGATGCCTGCTGACCTTTAGCTTGCCGGCAATCTCGTCGGGCCGAAGGGCCTGCTCGTTGTACAGCAGCGCGAGCCTCTCCTGCGAGCGCGTCCAGGGCTCGCGCCGCGCAGGTACCGGCCGCCGCGCAGTCGACCGCGCCGCCGGCTGCTGCGGCGCGGCGCGTGTCCCGGCGGCCCTCCGGGCGCCAGCCGACGGAACGGGCGGGC
>JASIBJ010000143.1 GCA_030045215.1 Streptosporangiaceae bacterium
CCATCCGACGATCTCGGTGCCGGCGATCATCGGCGAGCTCTCCAGCCGCCGGGTCGTGACCAGCGAACTGGTCACTGGCGCCCGGTTTGCCGAGCTGGCGGACTGGACGCAGGAGGAGCGGGACCTGGCCGCGGAGACCCTCTACCGGTTCGTGTTCCGCAGCCTGCACGAGGTGCACGCGTTCAACGGGGATCCCCACCCCGGCAACTACCTGTTCCACGGTGGCGGAAGGGTCACGTTCCTGGACTTCGGCATGGTCAAGCACTTCACCGACGCCGACCTGCTGCCGCTGATGGCCATGGTGCGCAACCTGTGCGTGGACAACGATCCTGCCGCGTTCCGCACGAGCATGGAGCAGGCCGGGTTCCTGGTGCCGGGGGCGCCCCTCTCGAACCAGGAGGTCGTTGAGCACCTTGCTGTGTTCTACCAGCTTGTCCGCAAGTCCGAGCCGATCGAGGTAACCAGCGACTACGCCACCTCGGTCGTGCGCCGGTTCTTCGATGTGCGCAGCCCGGTCGCACAGTACGCCAGGATTCCGCAGTCCTACGTGGTCCTGCAGCGCATCAACCTGGGCATGTTCGCGCTGCTCGGCGACATGCACGCGACCGCCAACTGGCGGGCGATCGCCGAGGAGATCTGGCCGTTCATGCAGGCCCCGCCGTCCACGCCGCTGGGCCACGCCGAGACCGCCTGGCGTGCGCGGGTGAGCGTGGCCCGAGGCTAATGAGCACCACTGCGCCGGAATGCCGGTTCTGGCGCGAGCTGGGTATGACTCTGGCAACGGCTGGCCTGAGGGATGGCGACAGATGACGCTGAGAGCTGGATTCGCGGCATGAAGGGCGAC
Source organism: Streptosporangiaceae bacterium (assembly GCA_030045215.1). Next base: position 845 of record JASIBJ010000143.1, read on the forward strand.
ATGGTCGAGATAGTGATCGACGCTGGCGGTACCACGAAGACCTACGAGGTGGCTGCCACCAAGGCCGGCCGCCGGGTCGAGGTGGTTAACCGCCGTGGCCTGGTCGAAGTGGCGGAACTGACCAGGGGCGGATCGCCTGTTCGCACGGCCCGGTTCATGGCCAGCCGGGTGATCGCGCTTGTCGAGCATCCGGCCACGCGCTCCAGGGCCGGGGGCAAGGGCGCGGTTACTGCCGCGGGCTCGGCAGACTAGAGGCTGCGGCGGGCCCGCACGGGCGCGCGGCCGGGCAGGCCAGCACAGGGACGGAGCCGATGGCAGCGGGCAGCGGCGGGAGCGTGTCGAAGGTCCTGATTACCGGCGGCGCCGGGTTCATCGGCAGCACGATCGCCTCGGCCTGCCTGGATCGTGGCATCACCCCGGTGATCCTGGACAGCCTCGTTACCGGGCGACGCGAGTTCACCAGGAACCGGATCTTCTACGAGGGCGACATAGCCGACGGCGCCGTGATCGACAAGGTCTTTGCCGATCACCGGGACATCTTCGCGGCCGTGCACTGCGCGGCGCTAATCGTGGTGCCGGACTCGGTCACCGACCCGGTGGGCTACTACCGCGCCAACGTGGCCAAGAGCCTGGAGATGGTCGAGCACCTGCTGCGCAACCGGTGCGAGCGCATGCTCTTCAGTTCCTCGGCCGCGATCTACTCGCCCGGCGCCGATCTGAGCGTCGACGAGGACTCACCGATCGGGCCGACGAGTCCGTACGCGCGTACCAAGGCGGTGTGCGAGCAGATGTTCGCCGACATCGCGGCGGCTGAGCCGCTCAAGCTGATCTCGCTGCGCTACTTCAACCCGATCGGCGCCGACCCGAAGCTGCGGACCGGGCTGCAGGTGCGCGAGCCCACCCATGCCCTCGGCCGGCTCATCCTGGCGATGGAAGCGGGAGAGCCCTTCCGGATCACCGGGACCGACTACCCGACCAGGGACGGCACGGGCATCAGGGACTACGTCCACGTCTGGGACCTGGCCGAGGCGCATCTGCGTGCGCTGGATGCGTTCGACCACGTGCTGTCCCGCCGGACCTCGGCCGTCATCAACCTCGGCACCGGCACCGGCACCACGGTCAGGGAACTGATCGCGGCGTTCAACAGCGTGTCGGACACGCCGGTCGGCGCGATCGAGGCTCCGCGCCGTCCCGGCGACGCCGCGGGCGCATTCACCAGGTCCGACCGCGCCGCCGAGGTGCTCGGGTGGCGGGCCAGGTTCTCCATTGCCGAGGGCATCAGGGACGCGCTGCGGTGGGCCGCGATCAGGGACAAGATATTGCCAGCGGCGGCGGGCTAGATAGCGGGAGGTGGAATGCGCAGGGTGCGAGCCGCGGCCGGGGCGGCCGTCTTCCTGGTCATCGCGCCGGGAACCGTTGTCGGCCTGCTGCCCTGGCTGATTACCGGATGGCACGGCGGGACCACCCGCCCGGCCGTGCTGATCGTGGTCGGCACGATCCTCATAACGGTCGGCTGCGCCGTGCTGCTCTACGCATTTGGCGAGTTCGTCGTCGACGGCCTCGGAACCCCCGCGCCGCCGGCGCCTACCGACAAGCTGGTCAGCCGAGGGCTTTACCGCTACGTGCGCAATCCGATGTACCTGGCCGTGCTGACAGCGATCGTCGGGCAGGCGGTGCTGCTGGCGCGTCCGGTGCTACTGGCCTACGCGGCCGCTGTCGGTGCTGGCTTCGCCGCGTTCGTGCACTGGTACGAGCAGCCGTCCCTGCGGCGGCGGTACGGGGTTGCTTACGAGGAGTACTGCGAGCGGGTACCGGGCTGGCTGCCGCGGAGGCCGCGATAAGCCGCACCTCGGCTGACGCCGGCGGAGGACTAGCGAACCATACGCCTGGTATGCGATTGTCGCCCTAGTCGATTTGGCATGCACCCGCGACTTCGGGGCGACCAGAAGGGCAGGTGCCTGTCAGTGACCGGGGCACTCGCACAGCCGGTAGCGATCTTCTTTGCCCTGGCCGGTGCAGCCTCCTATTCCATAGCCGCGGTGACCCAGCAGCAGGCGGCCTCCGGGCTCACTACCAAGGCCGCCGTCGATCCGGCCGTCCTGATCCGGCTGGCCAGACGCCGCCGCTGGCAGCTCAGCCTCATCGCCGTGGCCGCCGGGTATGGCCTGCAAGCGGCGGCGCTCGGAGTCGGGCGGCTGGTCGTGGTCGAGCCCGTGTTCCCGGTCGGGCTGCTCTTCGCCCTCATGCTGGCCGCGCGGGCCGAGGGCCGCAGGCTGAAGCACGCCGAGTGGACCGCGGCCGTGGCGGCCGTCGCGGGCCTGGTCCTCTTCCTGATCGCGGCCGAACCGACAAGCGGTCGTACGACCGCCCCAACTAACCAGCTCGTGCTCGCGGCCGGGGCGGCGGCGGGCGTGGCCGCGGTGTGCTGCCTGCTAGCGATGCGCGTGACGACGGCGCACCGGGCGCTGGTCCTGAGCATCGGCGGCGGCGTCGGCGCAGGCGTGACGGACGCGCTGACGAAGACCGTCGCGCGGCTGACCGGGTTGCACCGCTTCGGCGTGCTCGCCGATCCCCGTCTCTGGCTCCTCGCCGTGGTCGGGCTGATGACGTTCACGATGCAGCAGAACGCGTTCCGGGCGGCCGGGCTGGCGGCCTCGCTGCCGGCCTTTAACGTGCTCGAGCCGGTCACCGGATCGTTCCTGGGGCTGCTCATCTACCATGAACACGTCGGCACGAGCCCGCTGCGGATCGCGGTCGAGGCTGCGGCCGTGCTCGTCGCGGTCTGGGGCATCGTCCAGCTGGCCAACTCGGTGATAGCGGCGACCGCCCGGCTGACCGCAACCGCGCCGGCCACGCCGCCCGCGGCGCCACCGGCTACGGTGCCACCGTCGGATTCGGCCGTCTAATTTCCCGTTCCGGTCCCGCATCCGGATTCCCCGTCACCGCCGCCGGTCTCAGCCTGCCCGGACACGCCGGAGCGCCCGAGGTCGCGGCGCCGGAGTCGATGGGACTCAGCCAGTTCCGATAGTGAAAGAGATTGGCCATGCCCAGATTCATCCTCACCGGGCCGCCCGGATCCGGGAAGACCGCCCTGCTGAGACTGCTCGAGCGAGAGGGCCACCCCGTCGTCGAGGAGGCAGCGACGGACGTCATCGCGCTGCAGCAGGCGCTCGGCGATCCGGAGCCATGGCTGCGCCCGGAGTTCGTGGACCAGATAGCCGCGCTGCAGCGACGGCGGGAGACAAGCGGGCCGCCGGGCAATACGACCGCGTTCTTCGACCGCTCGCCGGTATGCACGCTCGCGCTGGCGCGGTTCCTGGGGCGGCCGGTGTCACCGGTGCTGGCGGCCGAGCTTGACCGGGTCATCGGCGCGGCGGTCTACGCGCGGACCGTGTTCTTCGTGCGGAGCCAGGGCTTCATCACGCCAACCGCGGCCCGGCGGATAACCCTCGCCGAGTCGCTGGAGTTCGAGAGGGTGCACGAGCAGGCCTACCGTGAGTTCGGCTTCGACCTGGTCGACGTGGCTGCCGGGTCGCTGGCCGACCGTGCCGCGGCGGTGCGCCGGGTGGCGGGCGCCGCGGGGTCGGCGTGACCGCCGCCGAGGAACTCTCCCGCTGGGTTTCTCCCACGTCGGTGCGCGCCGGCTGACGGTCACACGAACGCGCCGATGCCGGTGATCGCGCGGCCGACGATCAGAGTGTTGATCTCTCTGGTTCCCTCGTAGGAGTAGATCGCCTCGGCGTCGGCAACGAAGCGGCCGACCTGCTCCTCCAGCAGGATGCCGTTGCCGCCGAGCAGCTCGCGGGCGTAGCCGACGGTCTCCCGCATCCGGACCGTGCAGAACGCCTTAGCCATCGCCGAATGATGATCCTTGGCGATGCCCTGCGCCTGCAGCTGCGACAGCCGCGTGCACATGCAGGCGGACGCGGTGACGTTGGACAGCATCTTGACCAGCAGGTCCTGGACCAGCTGGAACGACGCGATCGGCCGGCCGAACTGCAGGCGCTCGCGCGCGTAGGCCAGCGCGTACTCGTAGGCACCGCGGGCGCACCCGGTCGCCATCCAGGCCACGCCGGCCCGAGTCAGCCGGAGCACCTTGGCCGTGTCCCTGAACGACTCGGCTAGCTGGAGCCGGTCCGTCTCCGGGACGCGGACGTTGTCGAGGGTGATCAGCGCGTTCTGCACCACCCGCAGCGCGATCTTGTTCTTCATCTTCACCGGGGAAAAGCCGTCCGCGCCCTTCTGCACGACGAAGCCCTTCACCTGGCCGCCGTCGACGTCGCGGGCCCACACGACGATGTGGTCGGCGAACGTCGCGTTGCCGATCCACTTCTTCTGCCCGTTGAGCACCCAGATGTCGCCGTCGCGCCGCGCGGTCGTCGTAAGGCCGCCTGCCGCGCCCGACCCGACGTCGGGCTCGGTCAGCGCGAACGCGCCGATCTTCTCCATCCTGGCCATGGGAGGCAGCCAGCGCCACTTCTGCTCCTCCGAGCCGCATAGGTAGATCGAACCCATGGCCAGGCCGCCGTGCACCCCCATGAACGTCGCCATCGACGAGTCGACCCTGGCCAGCTCCATCGCGATCATCCCGTCCAGCAGCGGGTCACCGCCGGGGCAGCCGTAGCCGTCGCACGCGAGTCCGGCGATGCCGAGCCTGGCCATGTCCGGCACCAGGTCGTGCGGGAACTCTTCGCGCGTCCAGTACTGGTTGATGACCGGGGTCACTGACTTCTCCATGAAGTCCCTGACCCGCAGGATCAGCTCGCGGCCGCGGGCGTCCAGCAGTTCCTCCAGCGCGTAGAAGTCTGCGTCCAGGACCGGTTCCATGTGCGGGTCTCCCTTCTACTGGTCAGGCTCAGGCGCGATGAGGAAGTCGCTGATCACCGGGGCGAGGTGGGCCGCCTCGGTCACCAGGCCGAGATGGCCACCGTGGAACACGTGCAGCCGGGACCGCGGGATCAGCCGGTGCATCAGCTGGGCGTTCGCGAGCGGAATGATCGGGTCGTCGTCGCCGGACACGATCAGCGTCGGCTGGCGCAGCAACGGCAGGAACGGCACGCTCGTCCAACCTGCCCCGGCCGCGAGCTGGTACAAGTACCCGCGAGGTGACCCGACCCGGTTGTGCGCGTTCATGGCCGCCGCAATTGCGGCCGGATCGGTCCTGGCGCTCCCGCCGTATAGCTCGCCGGCTACCCGCTCAAGGTAGCCGCGGTCCAGGTACCGCCTGGGCGTCACCATCCGGGCGAGCACGGCCGGCCTGGCCGGCACCATGAGCGCGCCGGTTCCCGTGCTGACCAGTACCAGACGCCGGCACCGGGCTCGCTGGGTCAGCGCGAAGTGCTGCGCCACCCCGCCGCCCCAGGAGATGCCGAGCACGTCGGCCTGCTCATAGTCGAGCGCGGTGAGCATCGACGCGACCAGCCGGCAGAGGCCGGTGAACCGGTACGGCCGGGCTGGCATCGGCGAGCCGCCCACGCCGGGCACGTCGAAGCTGACGACATCGATGCGCGAGTCAAGTGCGTCCACGAACGGCGTGAGCAGTTCAAGACTGGCCCCGATGCCGTTTATCAGCAGCAACGGAACGGGCCTGCCCGAAGGGACGGCAGTCCGCCGGAGCCGCCTCGTTCCGGTCCTCAAGGGTTGTCCAGACCGAACCGCAATACGTATCGGCTGGCCGTCAACTGCGACCGTGCGCAGGCTATCTGTCGTGAACATAGGTTCCGGGCGCGGACGCTAGCACCTCGTAGCCCTTGCGGCCGAGCCTGGCCCGAGCCTTGCGCAGGCCGCCGCTGCGCTCGGCGAGCCAGGCGGAGTAGTGCGGCCACCAGCTGCCGCTTTCCGTTGTCGCCTCGGCCAGGAACTCGCGCGGGTCGGCCGGGTTGTCGCTCGCCGTCTGGAAGGTCGCCTTGGGGTTGCCCGGCGGATTGATCATCGACGCGATGTGCCCGCTGGTCGACAGGATGAACGAGACCTGACCGCCGAGCAGCTGCGTCGTGCGATAACACGACTGCCAGGGGCAGAGGTGGTCGGCGATGCCGGCGATCACGTAAGTGTCCGACTCGACCTTGGAAAGGTTGACCGGTGAACCGAGCATCGTGGCGGCGTCCGGCACGGTCAGCGCGTTCGCGAGGGCGAGCTTGATGAAGTCGGCGTGCAGCGCGGCCGGGAGCCTCGTGGTGTCGGCGTTCCAGTAGAGGATGTCGAACGGCGGTGGCTTCTTCCCCTCGAGGTAGTTATTGACCCAGTAATTCCAGATCAGGTCGTCGGGCCGCAGCCAGGCGAACACCTCGGCGAGCGCGCGCCCGTCCAGGTAGCCGCGGGCCTTCGAGGCAGCCATGGCTGCGGTCGCCGTCCGGTCGTCGATCATGGCCCCCGCGGTGCCCGCCCTGGCTTGGTCGAGCACGGTCACGCCGAGCGTCAGGCTGGCGACCTCGCCCAGCCGGCCGACCGCGCTTAGATGCGCGGCGACCATCGCGGTCGC
>JASIBJ010000144.1 GCA_030045215.1 Streptosporangiaceae bacterium
GCGGCCTCGCCGCTGCTGTTCCCGATCATCGGCACCGCGAGCGCTGCCTGTTGCCTCGTGACCGTCGTGCCCGCCTGCTCATGCTCGAGCAGGAGAGCAGCCAGGATGTCGACCTTCTCGAGGCTCGCGGTACGGAAGGGGTCGTTGGCGTTAAAGACCGCGCGCGCTCCGGTACTGATGTCGATCACCCCTACGGCGAGGTGCCGGCCGTCGGAGTGCAAGAGCGGGCTCAAAGCCACCGCGAGCCGCTGGTTAATGGAGCCTCCCGAGCCCGCGCGGCGGCTCGCCGGGGACCGCGAAGCGCCATGCTGGCCGCCCGCGGTCACGGGTTGAAGCCGGCCGGTTGCGCTATTGGCCGCCTCGCTGTTGCCGTTGGAGGGCGGACTCCCCCCCTTGACCGCCGTCATCGTGACCGCCACGACGAACGCCGTCATGAGCGCGAATATCGTCGCGAAGACCAGCCGCTCCCATCCGGGCAATTTGCCCGCATGGCTGGGAGCGTGCCTCACCTCAAGTTCCGGAGCACGACCGTTTTCCCCCGCTTGCCCGTTGCCCTCGCCTAGGCCGACGTGCTCCAATCGACGCATTGTAGTGGCAAATAGCAATTTGCCCGTCAGCCTACAAGACGAGACCTATATCCCCCGCTTTAGCCAATTCCCCTGGCCCTTTGACGCTAGCAGAGTTGCGCTCTGTTTGCGCAGGTCACTCGGGGTTTGGATTTCGAAATGTTATCGACGCAGCCGCCCTGGCCCGATTGACTTATCAGTTAATTACAACACCCACAATAGGCTGATAGAATGGTATCGATAGCTGAGATAAGCAAAAGTACGAATTACATTTCGGGTCGTCTTGTCCAGGTTTTCCTAGCGCGCCTCAGGAGCGGCGGCCGCTCTCCGCCGCGGTCTGGAACACCGGCCAGCACACCTCGGTGACGTGCTCCGCCGCCTCACTGGTATCAAACGGAGTGACCAGGTAGTTCTCGCGGATCGGACCGTCGACGCCGATCTCGCGCTCGGCCACGTACACGCCGAGGGCGGAGTAGGTCTGGTCAAGGTCGCCGAATGCGCCGTGGTGGACCGCGACCGCGAGTTCGGCCGCCGGGATCCTGGTCATCTTCCCCCGGCCCGAGCCGGTCACGGCCGTTGCGACGGGCACGAACGCGACGACCTCGCCGACCTCCTCCTCGAATATCTCGGCCGGATACAACGCCGCTCTCGGACCGACCGCGGGCACCCCGGCATCCCGCAGGGCGCGGTCGAGTTCGGTGAAGGCGCCAACCCACCAGGCCTCGAGGTCCTCCGCGGTCACCCGCTCGACAATGGCCAGCGCGTTGATCTCTCCGACGGAGCGGTTCTCGATGGTTATCTGCGCGGGCGGGCGCTCCAGCAGCGACCGCAGCGAACTCACCGCCGCCTGCGTGACCGCCAACTGGGACTCCATCCGCCGCATGTGGGCGACGATGATCGCGTTGCGCGTGGCGACATCCGGGGCCTGGAGCATGGCGCGGATCTCGTCAAGCGGCATGTCCAGGTCCCGGAACCGCCGGATCACCTGGGCTGTGCGTAGCTGAGACACCTCGTAGTAGCGATACCCGGAGTCGGGGTCGATCTCGGCCGGCGCCAGCAGCCCCACGTCGTGGTAGTGCCGGAGCGCCTTCACGCTGATGTGGGTCATCTTGGAGAAGTCGCCGATCGCCAGCCGCACCTGCATGGCTGCGATTCTTGACCGAGCCCGCTGCCCGGTGTCAAGCGGCCCGGCCGACGCAGCCTGGGCCGGGGCAGTGTCGATGGTCCGACTTCGTCCTGCAGGGAGCTGACCTGCGGCATCGGGAGTCTTGAGGTTCGTCATGCAACGAGCCTCTGGTCTCCGGTAACCGGAGAGTCAAGCCGGTTGCCGGGCGGATCCGGGTGCTCAGGCCGCCGCCCGGTGCCGCGCCGTGGCCGGGGCGGTGCCGTTGCCGGCCTTGTCCACGCCCGTTACTGCCATGTACCCGACCGCGATGAGTATCGGGATCGTCAGCACGAGGGCGACATGGCCGCGGCCCCAGTCCAGGCCGCCGAGGGAGCGCGGCACGCCGAGCCAGTCCGCGATCGAAGCGCCGAGCGGCCTGGTGATCGTGTAGGCAAACCAGAAGGCGAGCACCGGGTTCATCCCCAGGCGCCAGGCGACCAGCGGGATCAGGATGACCACGAAGAATATGACCGCGGAGCGGAAGTAACCCTGCTTCAACGGCGTGGCGACCAGATCGCCGAGCGCGGTTCCGAGCGCGAACGTGGCCATGACCGTCGCCCAGTAAAAGGCCTCCCGGCGCCATGTCGTGATGCTGTGAATCGACAAAGTGCCCTCGGCTAGGTACCAGGCGACAAAGATCACGGCCAGGCAGACCGCGTAGAGCAAGGTCGTCTGCCAGTACGGCATGCCTACCACCACGTGCAGTCCGTCGGCCGCCTGCGTGCCCGTCACACTGACCGCCACGACCGCGAGCCAGTAGACCCAGGTCATGTACCGCTTAACGCTGAACTGCCAGACCAAGGCGCCGATTAGCAGCACCGCGCCGATGGCTCCGGCCTTGATCGTGTGGTATTGCGCGTAGAGGAAGTCGGATGTGGCCTCGCCCATGCCGGTCGACGCGACCTTGGCGATCCAGAACCAGACGGTGATCTGCGGAACCTTGGTCACGGCCAGCCGCACCGTCTGCGCGCCCAGCCTGCCCTGGACTTCTCCGGTCGCCATGGGGGTCAGGATGCCATAGCCAGCTGAATGCACCCCTCCGCTCGCGAGAACTCCCTTGCGCTGACTTGCCGTCAGGATTGGCTCAGCGTGGTCAAACCGTTCCTGAACCCGGACCAGGACAGTTCCGCATCGGGGGTTTGCGCGTGGAGATCGCGGAACTCGGCCAGGAAGAAGCTGACGTCGTCCAGGGTCCAGCGCAGCCGGTACACGGCGAGCGCCTCCGGACTGACGTCGCGCCCGGTCAGTTCGGTGTAGCGGGCCGCCTCCCGGTCGTCCTCCGACAAGACCCACCAGAGGTCACGCTCGGGCGGCGCGAGCCCTACGGTGTCCCAGTCGACCAGCGCCAGCCGCGACCCGATCCTGATGAGGTTGCCCGGATGCGGCTCGCCGTGAGTGACGGCCAGGCTCCGGCCATCGCTGCTAACGCGCTCCACCAGTGCGTCGAATCTGGCCAGCGCGCGGGAAAGGTCCTCGGCGTGCTCGCGCAGCGCTCTCCTGGCCGGCTCGGCGTACGGGCCGCCTCGCCACGGGTCACCCAGTTCCCTCAGTGCGCTGGTAAGCGCATGCCGCTCGGCCAGTCCCAGCCCGCGGACCGGCACGGACCCGGTGTCGATGGTCGCCGTTGACTGGTGAAGCGCGGCCAGCATGCTCGTCAGGAGGGATCGCTCCGTGCCGGTCAGGACGTCGCCGAAGCTGCCGGGGACGCCGTCGGAATACGGGTAGACGGCCACCGCGTGGCCGGAGCCGAGCCAGGCGACGGCGCGCCCGGCGCGGGTGCGTTCCGGCGCGACGACGAAGTCCAGTTCCGCGGTTGTAGCCAGGCTGGCCGCCGTCTCCATCGCGGCCTCGAAGTCGCCGAGGGGGCCCTCATTCCCGGCCCGCTCGGTCACCGTGACGAACCAGCGCGACCCGGCCTGGTCGACCGCCCGCCAGTGGTAACCGCCGAACCCGACCGGCAGGTACTCAAGGCCGGATGCCTCAAGCCGCCACTGACCAGCCAGGATCGCGGCAAGTTCGTCGTCCTCGACATTCGCCGGGGGCTCGTGCACGGGCCGAGATTACGGCAATGGTGTCGATCCGTGCTCAGGACGCCGGCGGCGGAGAACTACTGGCCGACGGCTCGCGGAACGGCGAGACCTCGGTCGTTGGCTCCGATGCCTTCGACGGCCCCGCCTGGCACTGGCCGAAACGCTAGCCGGAGGCCGGAGTCGGTGGACGAAGAGGTCGGCCGATCCTGCATCCTGTAGTACATGTCTGAACTCGCGCCGGCTGCCGTCCGCACCCCGGCGCCAGCCGCCCGGCGGGCCAGCAGGCGCCTGCCGACCGCCGACAGCGTCTGGTGGCTCGCGCTGGTGGCCGGCCTGTTCAGCTGCGCCCAGCTCGTCTTCGTCGTCCCGCACCTAGGCCTGAGCTGGGATGAGACGGTCTATATCAGCCAGCTGAGCGTGCACGCGCCGGCCGCGTTTTTCGACCCGGCTCGCGCCCGCGGGGTGCCGCTGCTCGTTGCCCCGGTCACCCTGCTCACTGGCTCGGTCGTCGCTCTGCGGATCTACCTGGCCGTCGCCTCGGGTATCGGCCTGTTCCTGGCCCTGCTGACCTGGCGCGGCCTGCGCCCGGCCTGGATACTCGCCCTGGCCGCGGCCGTGTACGGGACCCTGTGGGTGGCCCTCTATTACGGGCCGCAGGCAATGCCGGATGAGTGGGTCGCGTTCTCGGCGCTCGCCGCGGTCGGGTTCTTTCTACGGGCCACCGGCGCCCTCGGCTGGCCGGGGGCGGGCAGGCCAACGGTGCCAGCCAGCACAATCCAGCCCGCCGGCGCTGCGCAGGCCGGGGCCGCTGACCAGGCCGGAACCGCTGACCAGGCCGGGGCCGTTACCGATGCTGGCCCCGCCGCACAGCCTGGCACCGTGACCGTAGGCCGGGACCTGGGGACCACCACGAGCCGGGGCCAGTTCGCGGCCGCCACCGGAGCGCAGCCGGCCGGACCCGTGGCGTCGGGACCCGGCCGACCCGGAGGCGGCCTGTCCGGGCCCGGCCCGGTCGGGCTCGCCGCCTCGCCGGGCACACTGAGCTGGCGCTGGCTGGCCGGGCTGGCTGGATGCGTCGCCATCGCGGCCCTCGTCCGCCCCGGCGATGCGGTGTTCCTGTCGGGCGCCCTGCTGCTTGCGGTCCTGGTCGTGAGGGCGTGGCGGCGATGGCAGCTCGTCGTGGCCATCGCGGCCGGCCTGGCAGCGGGGTGCGCGGAGTGGGTCGTGGAGGCCTACCTCAGGTTCGGCAACCCGCTCCACCGGCTT
>JASIBJ010000145.1 GCA_030045215.1 Streptosporangiaceae bacterium
GCACCGATGCACCCGAGCCGGGCGGACTACTGTCGAGCGAGATGCTGCGGGCCTGCGAGCTCATTGGCGCCCGGCGGCCGGCAGTGCTGGACATTGTCGAGCTCATTCCTGCCTACGATCATCCGGCAATGATCTCGCTGCGCCTGGCCGGCTACATGATTCTGCATGTCCTCGGCGGGTGGGCCAGAGACGGACAACAGGTCAGCTGACAGCACCCGCGTTACGAACGCAGTGCTACGCCGCCTGGTGATCGATCGTGTTCCGCCGCACGTTCCGATTGCGGCAGCCGCGCCGGATCGAGGTCGGCAACGAAGACCTTCTGCAGCATGTGCCAATCCTGCGGATGCTCGGCGATGCCGACCTGCCAGGCATCGGCAAGTCGCTGTGACATCGATGCCACCTGCTGCGCCCTCGTGCCGTGGGCAGATGCCGGTATCTCGGGGTAGATTCGGCCGCGCCAGCCGTCGCGGGTGAACCACAGCGTGACCGGCATCAGGGCAGCGCCAGTCCGGACGGCGAGGGCTGCCGGCCCGGCGCCAATGCGCGCCTTCTCGCCGAACAACATCACCTCCACACCGCCCGAGCTGAGGTCACGGTCGGAAACAATGCAGACCAGACCGCCCGCTCGCAGTCGCTGGGCCATGACACCAAACGGGCTTGGCCCGCCGGTGTGCGGCACGACCTCCATCCCAAGGCTCTCCCGGTAGGCCATGAACTGCCGGTACACCGACTCGGGCTTAAGCCGCTCAGCGATAACGCTGATCCGCCCGAATCCCTGGGTCATGATCCATGCGGCGGCGAGGTCGACGTTGCCCGTGTGCGGCAACGCGAAGATGACTCCCCGGCCGGCCCGCAGGTACGTCAGCGCGGCCTGCTCCTCGCCGCTGACCGACATCCCCGACGTGATCCGCTCCTGCGGCATCACGGGCAACCTGAACGCCTCCACCCAGTACCGCAGGTAGGACCGCATGCTCGCCCGGGACAGGCGACGCAGCTCAGACTCGGTGGCGGCCGGCACCACCCGGTGCAGGTTGCCCTCAAGCTGGCGCACGGCCCTGCCGTGCCGACGCCACAGGTAGTCGGCAATCTGAGCAAATGCCCAGCGCGCCACCGGCTCAGGGACACGCCGCACGGCGAGCCATCCGGCCCGGTACGCCTCTGACGCCGCACGCTCCCCTAACGCCACCGCTCAATCCTTGTCCCTCTCCACCGCCGGCGCAACGTGAGACCTCGCATTAGTCACGCATGCACTGTGACTCCCCGACCGGCGCCACGCACTTCATTTGAGGTGCTCTAATGCGTCGTGTAGTTGATCTCGCCCGCATCGGGACAGGCGATCGCGAAGCAAAAGCAGCGGATCGGCGCATGGTCGCTTGCGGCCACGAGGCTGTGCACAGCGTTGGGCGGAATGTACACCAGGTCGCCCTGGCCGACTTCTCGGCTCTCCTCGTCGATGACCATCGTCCCTCGGCCGTAGAGCACGTAATAGAACTCATGTGTGGGATGCGTGTGCGGGTCAACGGCGCCGCCACCCGTGATCTCGAATTCGTTGACCAGCTCCAGCGAGCCGCCTCCGGTCGCTGCGCGCATCGTGCCCGGCGGCATCAGGTACCAGACCGGGGTCGTTCCGTTGTGCTCCACGGTCGGCGGCACTGCCGCGATGTTACGGACGTCCATCTAATGCCTTCCTTTGAGTGCCCTGAGGGCTGGATAGTACTGATTACCGAAAGGAGACGTCCATGCCGGTAGTGGCCCTGACGATCAGTGCGCAGCCCTTTGAACCGGCCGACTGGGGCCCTTACGGCTGGGTGCCTCTACCCGACACTGACCCGCGAGATGGCAGTTCCCGGCTTGACTTCGAATGGGCTGACGTGCACCTCAACCTGATCGGGCACGATGCCGTCGAGGTGCCGAGGACCGAGCGGGGCTTGGTCTGCGAGATGCTGTTCCGGCATCAAACCCACACGCAGGCGCTGATGGTGCTGAACTGTCAGGCGGTGGCCGTGGTGGCCCCGCCTGGCACCGAGTTCACCTCGCCGCAGGACGCTGGCCTGCTGCGCGCCTTTCTGCTGCGCCCGCACGACGTCTTTGTGCTGCACCGGGGAACTTGGCATTGGGGGCCGTTCCCGGTCGGTGCTTCCCGGGTGAACATGCTGAACGTGCAAGGGCTGCGGTACGCCGAGGACAATGAGTGCTGCCGGCTCGTCGACATCGGCGCGAGCGTCGAGGTGATTGCCAGCTAGCCCGTGTCGCCGGTTGCCTTCCACCCTGGTTTGCGGAGCCGGTCCATCAGCAACGGCGGCGCGATCCCGATGGCGAGAATCCCGGCAAGTATGAGGACGGCGTAGGTAAGCGGGTTCGACCGGCCGAATTGCGCGGGCGGAACGAATCCGATCACGAGGGCGGCCACTGATGACGTTGCGCCGAGCACGCAGAGCAGGCCCAGCGCCGGAGCCCGGTAGCCGCGCGGGTGATCCGGCTGCGAACGGCGCAGCTTTATCGCCGCGATGAACATCAGCACATACATGATCAGGTATACCTGGGTGGCCATCGCAACGAAGATCCAGTAGGCGTGTGAGACGCTCGGTATGAAGGCATACAGCAGGGCGATGACCGTAATCACGGCGCCTTGCGCGCCGAGAATGCGCACCTCGATGCCGAAGCCGTTGACCTTCTGAAAGTAGGGCGGGAGAAAGCCCCGCTCGCGCCCGATCCGCAGCAAGCCCTCGGACGGGCCGTCCAGCCAGGTGAGCATCCCCGCGAAGGCCGCGGCCGCCAGGGCGATCGCGATCAGCGGCACTGCGAACGCGGCGCCGAAATGGGTCAGCAGCCGGTCGAAGGCCTGCATCACGCCGGCGGTGAAGCTGATCTTATTTGCGGGAATCACCCAGGAGATGGCCAGGGTCGGAAAGATGAGGACCGCCATGACCAGCGCCATCGCGACGAAGATGGCCTTCGGATATTCCCGTGCGGGCTTGCGAAGATCGTTGACGTGTACGGCGTTGACTTCGATGCCGGCATAGGTGAAGAAGCTGTTGACGATAAGCACGATGCTGGCGAGCCCATGCCACGGCGGCAGGAGCTGATGGGCGGTCATCGGCGCGGCCGGGTGCTTCCCCTGGAGCAGGTAGGCGGCGCCGAGAGCCGTGAGGATCGCTCCGGGGATCAACGTCCCGATCAGGGTTCCCCCGGAAGCGAGGCGGGCCACGAACGGGAC
>JASIBJ010000146.1 GCA_030045215.1 Streptosporangiaceae bacterium
CCCTGGTTGAACAGCGGCGGCCACATCAGGCTCTCGAACCAGCCCTGCTCCTGGATGGTGAAGAACGCTCCGGAGTAGAACGGCAGAATCCAGGTCGGGAAGTAGTCGGGGGATTCGGCGAATGTCACGATCCCGCCGCTGGTCGGCGTCGATCCCGTGGTCGACGGACTGGTGCTAGACGAACACGCAGCCAGCACGAGCGCGGCGCTCACGCCAATGGCCGCCATGCCGCTGCGGAGGAAGCGAGGCCGGCGGTGCGTCCGGCGCGGAAATGGGCCATTCGGATTCGCCATGGCAACGTCCTCTCGCCGAGGGCTTAGCCCGCATCCGGACAGGCCAGGACCGGCGAGCCAACCCTTAAGGTCGAATGTCGACAACCGACCGTGCCTCATTACAGCCCCGTTGCGACATCGCTGTCAAGAGATGATGCGGTTTACGCCACCGGCAGCAGGAGGCCAGGTAAGAGGGCCCTTTGCGGCTTGAAGTGAGCGACTTGCCGCCGCGCGGCAGAGCACGATCACGAGCCTTGCGAGAGGGCCGCTGCGATTCCGGTTTGACCGTTTCTGTAGTTGACGACTGTCCGCGCCGTGCAGCCGTTTGCTGTCAGGCAAACCGATAGGAAATGACGCGCGGGCGGAAAGGGCGCGGGACCCGCGACTGCGTCAGCTGGCGCTCGTCGTCAGCGCCGCAGGCGGAAGAACTCCCTGATGTCCGCGACCAGCACGCCGGTTTGCTCGCGGGCCGCGCCGGCCGCCGCTTCGGCGCGGACCCGGTCTGAGGCAAGAGCGACCCCGGCCAGGATCAGCACGCCAGCCCCGATCATCGCCAGGGTCACGTGCTCGCCGAGCAGCGCCACCGCTCCGGTGACACTGACAACCGGCTCAAGGTACAGCAGCAGGCTGACCCGGGAACTCCCGCCAACCGCGACGGCGCGGTTCCACAGCACCATCCCGGCCACTGAACTGCCGAGACCAAGGAACACAAGGCCGGTCCAGGCCGAGGGCGGTAGCTCCGCGAGCCGCGACCCCGAGATCGTTCCCGCGAATGCCAGCAGCGGAATGGCGCCGACGACGGTCGAGGCCGCCGTGGCCGGCCCGGCCCCGTGAACCTTGCTGAGCGGGCGCAGCACGATCGTGTACGCGCCGAATGCAAGCGTTCCGGCCAGGACCAGGCCCGTGCCGGCGAGGGCCAGGTGCCCGCCGCCGGTTGGCTCGCCGCCCGTCAGTGCCGTCGGGCCGGCCAGCAGCGCGACGCCCGCGAAGGCAACAGCGCTGCCAGCCCAGGCGCGCGCCGGACGGCGCTCGGACAGGAATACACGCCCGATCAGCATGACCCAGATCGGCTCGCTCGCCAGCAGCAAGCCGGCCGTGGACGCGTGCAGCCATTGCAGGCCGACCGTCACCGGCAGGGTATAGCCCACGATGCCGAGCGCGCCGGACGCGACCAGCCGGCCAGCCGAGCGCGGGGTCAGGCGCCGGAATACCGGCAGCGCCCAGGGGAGCAGCACCAGGCTCGCCAGGCCCATCCGCAGCGCGAGCAATGGCAGCGGCGCGACGTGGGCGACGACCGCTCGGGTGGCCACCGGGGCAAGCCCCCACAGGACCACCGCCGATAGCCCCCCGGCCAGCGTCCACGAGGAAAGCCGCTGGCCGCGTTGGTCTTCGAGGTGCCGCGTCAGTCCGCTCGCTGGCATGGAGCCCAGCATGCGGTAATGGTCTTATACAGTTCAACGCTTACACATGGGGCGGACGAATCTGCCCGGTTCCGTACCCCCGGCTTCGGGGCCACCGGCCCCGCGCCGCGAGTTTGTCAGGTGGTCCCGCGATTGCCGGTGCCGCGTTATTGTCGGGAAATGACGATGACGCGCCGGCAGGCGGCCGTGACTCTCGCGCTGGCCGCCTTGCCCTGCGCGGGGTGCGGTGCCGCGTCCAGGCTGATCTCTGCCGGCCGGGCAGGTGACGGCGGCGCGCCGACCCCGGGCGAGTCCGGCGTCCCTGCGTCGGCGCTGGCTACGCCTATTGTCTCGGCTACCGCCTCGCCGTCTTCTGCAGCGCTGCCGCTGGCGGGCAGCGTGGTCGGCATCGACCCGGGCCATAACGGCGGCAACTTCGGCGATCCCGGCTACATCAACCAGCTGATCTGGAACGGCCGGGAGGAGGAGACGTGTGACACGTGCGGCACGCAGACCGCCGCCGGCTACACCGAGGCTCAGTTCAACTTCAACGTGGCCAGCCACCTGCATGCCGACCTGGTCTCACGCGGCGCGACCGTGGTGGTTACCCGGCGTAGCAACGACGGCGTCGGGCCGTGCGTCAACCGGCGTGCCCAGATCATTAATGCGGCCCAGGCGGATGTGGCCATCGACATTCACGCCGACGGCGGTCCGGCCTGGGGCCGGGGATTTACCGTGCTTGAACCCGTGGCCGATGGCCCGAACACCGGTGTGATCGGGCAGTCCGTGCACTTCGGAGCCACCGTCCGGGCCGCGCTGCTGGAGCACACGGCCATGCCGGAAAGCGACTACTACGGCCATGACGGCGTCATCTTCCGCAACGACCTGGCCGGGCTGAACCTGACGACCGTACCCAAAGTGCTGATCGAGTGCGGCAACATGCCCAACCCGACCGACGCCGCCCTGCTCGCCAGCCCCGGCTTCCAGCGTGATCTGGCACACGCGTTTGCCGAGGCGATCGCGACGTTCCTGACCGCCTGATCACGACGGCGGGCTTGGTGCCGTTTCGCTATTTTCTTCTCAGATTGTTCGCGGAAACGGGGTGCGCAATGGTTGCGCGGCAACAGCGTGTGGTCCTATCGGCGGCCGCGGCGGTGGTGGTGGCGGTGCTCGGCGCCATCCTGCTCGCCCCTGCGGCCGGGGCTACTTCGACCGCGGCGTCGGCCTGCACGGCGCCGGCCCAGTTCACCTCGGTCGCGGCTGTCACCTCGTCCGACGCGTGGGCGGCAGGCAACTGCTGGAACGGCGCCACGCCGCGCGGGCTGATCGAGCACTGGAACGGCAGGCGGTGGCGAGCCGAACCCGCGCCTGGCCCTGGCGTGGGGGTCGGCTTCAGCGGGATCACCGCGGTGTCGGCCAGCTACGCCTGGGCCGTCGGCGGCTCGGCGATCGAGCGCTGGAACGGCAGGAAATGGGCGCTGGTCCGCGATCCGGTCGCGGACGTGTCCTTGGATGCGGTGTGGGCACTGACGAGGTCGGACGCCTGGGCGGTTGGCTACCTTGCCTCGACGGCGAGCGTGGCGCAGACGGTCATCCTGCACTGGAACGGCAGGGGCTGGGGGCGCGTGGCGAGCCCCGACCCAGGCGGAGTGACGGGCGCCAGCTACCTGTACGGCGTCGGCGGGAGTTCTGCCGGCAGCGTCTGGGCGGTCGGCTATTACTCCAGCCCTACGACCACCGCGGCCGACAGCCTGATCCTGCACTGGAACGGCAGGGCCTGGGCCCATGTCCCGAGCCCTAATCCGGCCGGCTCAGTTGACTCTCCGCTGAACGCCGTCGCCGCCGTGTCGGGCTCGGACGCGTGGGCAGTCGGAGCGGCGATCGTGCACTCGGTGACGTGGTCGGTGATCCTGCAGTGGAACGGCAGGCACTGGCGGCAGGTCGTCAGTCCGAACCCGGGCGGCTCGCGGGGTACCGCGCTGAGTGCGGTCGCTGCCGCCTCGAAGTCCTCCGCTTGGGCGGTCGGCAGTTACGGCGTCGGGTTGCTGACTGCCGCCCTGACCCTCATCGTCCGCTGGAACGGCAGGCACTGGCAGCAGGTGGACAGCCCGAGCCCAGGCGGCGACACGAGCACGAACCTGCTCGAGGGTATCGCTGCGACTCGAAGCGGACCGGCCTGGGCCGTCGGCTGCTACACGAAGAACCCCGGCAACTGCGGCACGCTTGCCGTCCGGTACGCACGGTCACGCTGGCAGCAGGTTGCGAGCACGCCGGGCCCGTGATGGAAGCTGTTGGGGATGTAACCATGACAGGAGCGCAGCAGGAGTTCGTGGTCCATCAAGATCCGGTCTGGCGTGAGCGCGCAGACTTCATTATTCATGCCTCACTGCCGGAGAAGGATCGTCCTAAGCGTTTCGAGCAACTGTGGGCCCGGCACCTGGGCGACGACAGGTTTGAGGTGTGCTGCATCCCATTCTTCGTCTTCGACCTCGCGCTCGGTGACGTGGTGGCTACCGCGCCCGCGGACGGCCGGAAGTACATGGTCAACAGGGTCATCCAGCCGTCGGGGCACTATGTGTTCCGAGCCTGGTTCGGCCAGTCGCTCTACCCCCGCGACGAGATCGCGATCCGGCTGCAGGCACTTGGGTCGCTGATCGAATGGTCGTCGCGCAACCTGCTTGCCGTCGACGCCGCCGACCGGCCGCACGCGCAGGCCGTGGCCCATTTCCTGATGGAGCGGGAGAAAGCAGGCCACCTCATTTACGAGACCGGCCGGTCATGAGCAGAGTCGGCGAGATGCTGTTCCGGCACCAAACCCACACGAAGGCGCCGGTTGTGCTGAAATGTCGGGCGGTGGCCGTGGTGGCCCCGCGTCAGTGCGCCCGGGTGGACATGCTGAACGTGCAAGGGCTGCGGTACGTACGCCGAGGACAATGACTGCTGCGGGCTCGCCGACATCGGCGCGAGCGTCGAGGTAATCACCCACTAGGCCGGCAGTCATTCGGGCGGCCAGCAAGGTCGCGTCCGGAGTTGGTGCTCTCGTCAGTCCCAGTTGGCTTGCGCGGTCTGGATCGATTGCAGCCATGCCTCATCGACTGCGACCACAGGAATAACGCGGGTCTCGTCGAAGAACGGTGCGTAGGTGTACGACGCCACGATGTCAGGCGTGTCGCTCTCGACGATGTTAATGAACGTCTTGCCGTCCGAGGCGGCGTAGATCGCCTCCGTCCCTTGCGGCAGGCCCGCCTTCAGATACACGTCGAGTGCCTTACGAGAGTTATCCACCCCCGGGGCCAGCCGACTGATGACCACGAATTTCATGACCCCTCCCCAAACTGTCTGACGAGCCAGCGACCGTCGTACTATCGCGGCGCAGAAACCCGCGCCGCCAAACACTCTTATCGCACCGTCCCAATGGACTGTCAAGGGAGAACGCCCGCCCCCGGACGGGGCCGGCCGGGCGTTCGACGCGCCAGATTCGCCCGCGGAACGAACTGTGTCTCCGGCCCGGCCCGAAGCCCCCGGCCCGGACTTGGCCGAGGAGGTGCTGGACCGCGCGGCTGCAGCCCGCGTTACGTCGCCCGTCGATCACGTGACCCCGTTTCCTCCCCGCTTACGGAGGGAACGAAGGGTCGCGTGCAGCACTGCCGCTCGCACCTTGCGGCCTCACCGGTGGCCGGCGCGCCTGGCCGGCTTGCGGGCGCGCCTGCAGAAAGACGTGCCGTTTGTCGCGCACCTTTGAATCGCTTGTACAGGAGGGGCCATGAGCTATGCCAGGCAGATCCTGGACACCCACGCACGCGCCTTGAACGTTGACGCGGGCATTCTGGCCACGGCCATCAGCGCAATCACGGACTGCGCTCAGGCCTGCATCGGCGACACCGACGCGGACCTGGGCGAGCAGAACCTGGCCGAGATGGTCCGGTGCATCCGGCTGTGCCTGAACTGCGCCGACGTCTGCACCGCCACCGGAGCGGTCGCCAGCCGTCCAGCCGACTATGACGCTGATGTCATCAAGCCGCTGCTGGAGGCGTGCGTGGCCATCTGCAGAAGCTGCGGCGATGAGTGCGCGCAGCATGCGCGGATGCACGAGCATTGCCGGGCCTGCGCAGATGCCTGCCGACGGTGTGAGCAGGCCTGCCGGGAGCTCCTGGACGCCTTGAAGTAGCACGGGCGATGTCCTGGCGTCAGTACCGGTCCCCGGGCGGTGCCCGCGCTACCCAGCGGCCGGCCGATCGTCCTACATCCCCGGCATTTTCGGCATTGCCGAGGTGTGCAGGCCAGGAAGCAGCCAGGGAAACCAGATGGCGAGGACTCCGATCGCCACCAGTACTACGCCGACGGCCAGGCCGAACGGCTTGCCGTAGCGCCACAGCTTCTCCGCGAAGATGACCGCTGCTAGCGCCGCCATGACCGCTATGTTCATGACCCCGACTGCGATCAGCACGATCATCAGGCCCCAGCAGCACCCGGCGCAGGTCGCTCCGTGGTGCATGCCGACGCGCAGGTCGCGGCCGCGGCCACGGAAGCCGGCGTAGTACATCAGCGCGCCGACCGGCGACCGGCACCGGCGCAGGCACCAGTCCTTCCAGGGAGTGAGCTGGTAGATGCCCGCAGCGGTGAAGATCGCCACGCCCAGCCACTTGGCTGCGGTCGGGGACGCCGTGAGCAGGCGCCCGGTTCCGATCAGGGCCGCGAAGGCTGCCGCCCCAACCAGAGCCCAGGTCAGAAGGTAGCCGCCGAGGAACGTGCCTAGTCGCGCAATCCGGCCGAGGCCGGCCGAGGTACCGCTGATCACACGGGTCCACAACACCGCGACGGGCGCCACCGAGGGCAGCATCATCGCGGCCATCATCACTACCCACAGCCCGAGGAACGGCAGCAGTGCCAGGCCCATGGTCCCTGGCCCGTTGCCCATATCCCGGTACAGCGCGACGGTGACAACCCACGCCACAGCCGCCAGCGCGGCGACCGCGATCCACGGCACGGCGAGCTGGCGCGGCGGCACGGCCGGCAACGGCCGGGCGGCCGGGGCTGGACCGAAGCGGTCAGCCATGACCGGGGCCTCGGTCAGCCTTCGTACCGGAAATCGGTGACGAAGCTATTGGTCCCAGAAAAATCAGCGCTCCAGTGACCGTGATAGCTCACGTCCCTCGACCTGGCCTGGCGCACTGGCTGCGTGACCGCGCCGAACGGCGGGTTCGTGATCACGGCCGGCTCCTGGCCGTCCATGCCGGTGATCTGGTCGCTGCTCATCGACAGCGCGCCCGCGACCTCCGCGTGCAGCGAGCCGTCTGACTTCTCGAACGTGATCGACGCCGGCTGCACCCCCGCCACCTCGCCGATGAGCGGGCCGAGTCCCGCCAGATAGCCGCCGGCGCCCCCAGAAAAAACCGCACCCAGCGCCTCGGACTGTTCGCCGGAGGCGCGGTCGTCTAGGTACAGCGCCACCTTCCAGCCGCCGTCAGTCATCCGCTTCGGCGAATGCACCGCCATGACGGCGTTAAGGCCGGACAGGTCCACGCCATCCTTACTGCCGCTGGTGACGTGCCACGCCAGCAACACGTCGCAGTTATCGCGGGTGGCGGGCCCAAGCCAGATGCAGTTGCAGCTGACGTCGCAGCTGCACACCTCGAAGTAGTCGCCCTCAACAAAGAAACTCACATCACCCTCCCTGCCGATGCTCGGCTACGCCGAAGATCGCCTACCCCGCCTTTTAGCATCGCCACCGCAGACGCGCAAGCCCCACATGCAAAAGCAAGCGCCTCAGCTTTCATGACGCGGACACGGCAGCCCCTGCGCCTCGGGCTCGCCGGTCGCGGTGTTCTGGCACCGCGGCTCGCCGAACATCGGCTCGCCGCCTGAACCACTATTCGCTGCTGCTGCTGCGAACGGCCCGACGCGGGCCACATCACCATGCTTGACAGTGCGCCGGACGCGCTGACGTGGCGAGCGGCCCGCTCCCGCGCCTGACGCGTCTCATTTTGCCGGGAAAGCATCAATAGCCTATATATCCGATCAGATGGAACCGCGATCTTGGCGAGCGGCGGAGTTACCTGAGGGTCGCAGTGTCGTGCCTGACGGAACGGGTATCGCCACTTAGCGGCCGCAGCGCGGCACCCACGGCGAACTCCGCACCGAGCTGAGCTGCGGCTGATCTTGCCA
>JASIBJ010000147.1 GCA_030045215.1 Streptosporangiaceae bacterium
GCCGACAGTATGATGCGGCGTCATACCTGAGCATGACATCACCGCTGCACGGCACTCGCAGCCGCTGATGTAGAGCGACAATATCGGCCAGCGACCTAAGCCGGCGGCGCCGGCGTCGCCTTTGCGGGCTGGTGGTCTCCTGACCGCACATTCCCCGGCGCCGGTTAGTGGCAGTGGTGTGAGTTGCCTGACTGTCCTGCGGCGCCCAGGTCATCGGTGCGTCCGGCCTCGAGCCGCGACCACTGGGCGATGGGGCGTCCGCCCGGCCAGGCTGACACCGGTGTCCAGTCAGGCCGCCCAGCGTCAGTCCGCGTGTTGGTGCACCGTTGCGGCCAGCCGGCGGGCGAGTCCTCCCAGGCTTCCTGGCGTCCGTACACGGTCAGGTCCATGAGCGCGTAGCTGTAGTCCATCGCCTCCACTCCGCGACGTTTCGTTCAGTAGGTCTCGAAGACGCGGTCGCCGTCGCGCAGATAGCAAACGAGGTGGAACAGGCCGATCTGGCGTCCCGTCAGCAGCCCGTCGAGCGAGCCGACGGCGGAGTACCAGGGCATGTCCCAGCCCATGAAGTCGCGGTAGCGGAGGCTCTCGTCGTAGGGGCCCTGGCAGAACACCGCGTAGGTGATGTCGCGGGAGTGCAGATAGGACAGTTCCGCGACCTGAGTGGTGTAGAAGGTGCATCCTTCGCACTGCTCGGGCGCGGAGTGGCCGGCGTCCCACATGAAGTAGTAGGCGATCAGCTGCCGCCGGCCCTCGAACGCCTCCAGCAAGGTGACCGGGCCGCGCGGCCCGGTCAGCGTGAGCCTGGCGTCGACCTCGACCATAGGCAGTCGCCGCCGGGCCGCGGCGATCGCGTCGCCTTCGCGGGTGCGGGCCTTCTCCCGGATCCTGAGCCTGTCGACCTCGGCCTCGAATGCGGCCCGGTCGACGACCGGGGGCAGGCCGCTGCGGACGCCGGCCAACGGCCCACCGGAGCTCGGTGATTCGTCTCTCATGGCTGGGTCTCTCTCATTGCTGGAGGTTTCGCTGTTTCTTTGCTTCGGCGTGCGCAGCCTCGGCGAGCCGTTTGATCGCGCCAAGTCGCCGGTCCCACTCGGCCGCAAGGTCCGCGATCGCCCGAGTCGCCTGGTCAAGACGGTCGGCCTCGACCCGATACAGAACCTCCCGGCCCTGCTTGCGCCGGCTGATCAGCCCTGCCTGTTCGAGCACGACCAGGTGCTTGGATACCGCCTGGCGCGAGAACGGCACCTGGCCGGCCAGCCAGCTGGCGCTGACCTCACCGTTGCTGACGACGAGGTCGAGCACCCGGCGACGAGACGGGTCGCCGATGGCCGACCACAGCTCGTCATCGGCTTGCGCCGTCATCCCGATCGGAGCTCCGCGGAAACGCTGGCGAGGCGATCCAGGAAGTCGCCCCAGCCTTCCCTGTGCTCGTCGGCATAGCGCTGCTTCTCCGCGTCGGGCCAGTCCCGCAGTTCATGGCCGCCTTCGGAAACGCGGACGTGGGTCCGCTCGTCGCCCACGGGCGTGAGCGCGAACTCGACCAGCATCGAGTTGCCGGCCACCGGCTCCTGCCCGCCGGGATGGTTCCAGCGGAACGAGAAGCGAGTCGGCGGATCGACCGTCTCCACGACAACCGGGCCGCCCTGATCGCCGAACCCCATGTAGCCATGAGCGCCCGGCTCCACGATGAGGTCCACCCGGTCGGCGAACCACTGGGTCATCTGATCAGGCTCGGTGATGGTGCGCCACACAACCTCGGCGGGCGCCTCGATCAGAATCTCGCGCTCAATCCCCAGGCCTGCCATCGGTACCCAATCCCTTCCTGCGCGTCCGGCCGCCATCGCCGGCCACCATCTGGTGTCGCATCTTGGTCATCGCTCGCCCCGGCTTCCGATCTGCAACCAAAGGTAGCACGTCATGGAGTGGATGTGCAACCGATGATTGCAGATCGTCCGGGCGCTCAGGCCGGTATTCCGCGGGCCGAACAGCGCTAGCCAGCCTGCTCAGCAAGGACCGCCTTGATGACGGCCATGCTGCGGGCTCGATACCGCGGTCGCCTCGCTCCAGCGTCCACTGCGGTGATCAGTGCCTTCCAGAACGCCCGGCCGCGCCCCTGGCCCAGGTAGCGTCATCGGCGGGAAGCAGCGATTGATAGACCCGCCGGCTGTCCCCGGAGAAGAACGTCCACGCGACAGCGATGGTCGCAATCATCCAGATCAGCCGCAACGGGATATTGGTAAGGCTCGGTCGCTCCGGCAGTCCGGGCCTGATTGCCAGGAACGCAGCCGCTCGCACTAACCACCGTTGAATCCTGACGGCTAGCCAGGCAAACGGATGTGCAAGTGCCCGTAATCGGGGAACTCAGGGGGCAGTGGCGGCAGCACTGCCGATAGCGCGAATCGGGTCTTTTCTGCCACCCGGCAGGACGCGCGGTTGCCAACAGCATGGATGAGTTCGAGTCGTTCGAGGGGCCGGTGCCGTTCCAGGCGGAAGGCCCACTCGCATACCACGTTCAGGGCCCGTGGCGCGATGCCCTGGCCGCGCGAAGGCGCCGTGACCCAGTAGCTCACTTCGCCCGCGGCAGCTTCGCCGTCGGGCCGCCGGACGCTGACGCCTCCAACCAGGTCACCGGCCGCGTCATCGGGGCCAGCTTGCAGTACGGCGAAGCTGTAGCGGGTACCGGCCCGGCGGTCCGCGCGCCGGTCCTGGACGATCCGGCGCGCCTGCTCCGCACTGGTGACCGGGTGGCGGAGCCACTGCCGCA
Organism: Streptosporangiaceae bacterium; assembly: GCA_030045215.1. The sequence goes on from JASIBJ010000147.1 coordinate 2,765, forward strand.
TGACGGGATCGCGATGTGCGGCAACGATCGCGGGAATGTCCTGCTCAGTCCAGGGGCGGAGCAGCAGGCCGGGCGACGTTGTCGACGGCGGCACGATGAGCGCGCTGTCCGTGCCCGGCGCCTCGCCTTGGTGGTTACCGGGACAGCGACGTTGATGGCCTGGCTGACCGCTGGGCCGATCCGGCGGGGTCATGCCTGAAGTGGCCATCCGGCGACCTTACCTCTTAGCGTCTGGACGGTGAGCTATCTCGCGGTGCCGTCAGCAGGCAGCCCGAGCCAGGACCGTCAGTGCTGCTCCAGGGAGTCCCTGGCGGCATCCGCTACCGCGCGGGCCTGGACAGCTCCGGCCGGCGCAGACTGCTGATAACCGCCGTAGTGGGCGACAGGAGACCAGGCTGGCTCGATCGGCGCCATCGGCTTGGCGAGTCCCGCGTATTCGGCGACGGCGTAGACGATCTTTCCGCCAGTGATCGTGAGCACCGCTTCGATGCGAGAGATGTCCTCCGCCGCGACCGTGAAATAGTCATCCGAGAGTACCGCCAGGTCCGCCAGGTAGCCCTCGGCGAGGATGCCCTTGCGGCCGGCCTCGCCGGTGAGCTCCGCGCCAGCTGTGGTGTAGAGCCTTATCGCGGTCTCCCGGTCGAGCAGGTTGTCAGGACCGTAGAGCTGCATGCCGCCAACCGTGCGGCCGCGAACCAGCCATTCCAGGGCAGCCCACGGGTTGTAAGTGGACACCCGGGGCGCATCGGTCCCGGCGGCCACGGTCACCCCGCGGGCGAGCATGCCCTTAACCGGCGGGGCCTGGGCGGCGCGCTCGCGCCCGTAACGCTCGGCGAAGGCGCGGCCCTGGTAGGCCATCCGGTGCTGGACGGAGATGGCCCCGCCCAGTGCGGCCACCCGGTCGATGCTTTCCGCTGAGATGGTCTCGGCGTGGTCGAGGATCCACCGCACGCCGCCGGGGAAGCCGCTGATCCTTTCGAGCACGGCCAGGTCCATGCGGATCGTCTCGTCGTAGGTAGCATGCAGCCGGAACGGCCAGCCGTTTTCTGCCAGCAGCCGGACGGCTGCCTCCAGATCTGCGCCGGCGTGCTCGCTGAGTTCGGGGCGCGGTTCGGCGAAGTTCTCGAAGTCGATCGCCGACCAGGTCAGGCTCTCGCCGGCGCCGTTGAGCCGCAGCCAGTCGTCGCCGTCACCAGGCCGCACGGCCGCGATCCAGCGGCGGATGTCGTCGAGTTCGCTTCCCGGTACCTGGGGAAAGAGGTGATAGGCCAGCCGGACCGTCAGTGCTCCGCGGTCAGCCAGACGCGTGACCGCGGCGTAGTCGTCGGGGAACGACTGGAACCCGCCGGCTGCGTCGATCGCCGAGGTCAGACCGAACCGGTTCAGCTCGTGCAGAAAGTGCCGGGTCGATTCGAGCTGGTCGTCTTCGCTGAGCGCCGGCGCTTTCCCGATCGTGGCGTACAGCAGGTTCGCTGCCGGCGCCGCCAGCAGCAGCCCGGTCGGCTCCCCGTTGTAGCCGCGCACGATTTGCCCGCCGGGCACCTCGGGGCTGTCGCGGGTGTAGCCAGCCGCCCGCAGCGCGGCGCGGTTCAGCAGGGCCGCCTGGTACAGGTGCATGATCATGACCGGGGTATCCGGTGCGGCGGCGTTCACCTCGCTGATCGTCGGCAGCCGCTGCTCGGCAAACTGCTCCTTGCTCCAGCCCCCGACGACCCGAACCCACTGGCCCGGCGGGGTGCGGCTCGCCTGATCGCGGAGCATGGCCAGCGCCTGGCTCAGCGACCGGACGCCGTCCCAGCGCAGCTCCAGCAGGTAATGCAGTCCTGTCCTGATCACGTGGATGTGCGAGTCAATCAGCCCTGGGATGACGCGCCGGCCCATCGCGTCAATGACCCTGGTGGCCTTAGTGACATGCGGCGCGATGCTGTAATCGTCGCCCACGGCCAGAATCCTGCCGTCGCGGATGGCTAGCGCCCCAGCATATGGGCGGCGGGGATCACCGGTGTAGATGCGACCGTTCCGCACCACAAGATCCGCGGGATTTTCGCTCCGGTCGGCCGGCACCAGCCCGGCCACCGGCATCGACGTCCAAGTGTGGGCCGCGGACATGCGCGCTCCTTTCTCGTTCCCCGATCTGACTGGCAGGTCTACTCCATCCTGCGCGGTTCGGGATGTGCGGGGCTTGAGTCGGTTGACGGCCAGGCTGAGGCGTGGCGAGAGGTGCCCCGGCCGCGGGACCTGACGCCAGGCTTTGGGGAGACGCGGCGCGCGACTCCGGCCATCACCCCGATGGCAGAAGGTCGGTTATGTCAGGATGGACCGCATGTCTTCCGGTCCCGAGAGTTCTGCTCGGCGTGCGGCTCCGGCCGTGGCCAACGACTATGACGGCTTCGCGGAGGCGTACTCGGCCGAGAACGAGTCCAGCCTCCTGAATGCCTATTACGAGCGGCCCGCGATGCTGGCGCTGGCCGGGGACGTGGCCAGCCGGCGGATCCTTGACGTGGGCTGCGGCTCTGGCCCCCTGTTCGCGGCGCTGCGCGACCGGGGCGCTGTGGTGACCGGCTTCGACAAGAGCACCGGGATGCTGGAGCTGGCACGGCGGCGGCTCGGTTCCGGCGCGGACCTGCGGGTGGCGGACCTAGGGAACCCGCTGCCGTTCCCCGATGGCGCGTTCGACGATGTCGTCGCGTCCCTGGTGCTGCATTACCTCGAGGACTGGTCGGCGCCGCTGGCGGAGTTGCGGCGCGTGCTAAAACCCGGCGGCCGGCTGTTCGTGTCCGTCGAGCATCCCTTTGCAATTACCCTCATGCACCGCGAGGCTGGCCGCAAGGCCGACTATTTCGCGACCTCCAACCGCACCGAGGAGTACAACTTCGGCGGCCAGACCGCCCTGTTGAGTCTCTGGGACCGGCCGCTGCACGCGATGACCAGCGCCTTTACCGCGGCCGGCTTCCGGATCGCGATCATCAGTGAGCCAGAGCCGGTGCCGGCTGCCCGCGAGCTATTCCCCGACCAGCTTGCGGCCATGCCGCGCTTCCTGGCCTTTCTGTTCTTCGTCCTGCTGGCTGACTGAAAGTCGCCCTCATTGTCACCCACGACTTGCATCAAGCTCGCCGACCACCGGAAACGTCCACCTAGAGCGGCCCGACTTACTGCGGGTCAGGAGGGATTGCAATGCATAAGCGATTGATCACCGTCGCGGCCGGTGCCGTGGCCATCGGAGCCCTAACGATCCCGGCCACCGCGCAGGCGAATCAAGCGGGAGTACCGCTAACGAGGTCAGTGACGGCCTATGGCACTGTCACCGTTCACGGGTTGCACGCCGCAGTGGGCGTTCCCTTCCCGCGGACTCATCTTCCGCGCGCGGCGAATGACACTACCTTCAATTGGTCGGGTTACGCGGACACGGCCGACTCCAAGCAGAAGTTCAACGCGGTCAGTACTGAATTCACCGTGCCTGACGTGAACTGCGCCGAGTCAGCTGACGGCCCTTTTGGCAGTGACTGGCAGTACGGCGCCTGGGTGGCGGAATGGGCGGGACTCGACGGTTTCAACGGCAACACCGTGGAACAGGAAGGCGTGGAAGTCGGTTGCGCCACCCCGGAAAGCAGCCCTGAGTACTTCGCCTGGTACGAGATGTACCCGCTGGACCCGGTCACCTTTACCGGCATCAACCCTGGCGATGCGATCCAGGTGCAAACCGCTCAGTACAAGGACGGCGACTACTTGCTGACCCTGGCCGACCTGACGAACGGGACTGGTTTCACGGTGACCGAGCCGTGCCCCAGTGGTTCTGTATGCGATTCAGCATCAGCAGAAGTCATCACGGAAGCACCGTATGAGGACGGCTACCTGCCGTTGCCTGACTATGCGCAGACCGACTACGACGGCACGTGGGTTGAGGCCAACCACACAGCCAAGGACAAGGGGACGCTAGCCGCGTCGAAGTGGTGGGCAGAGAACGCCCTCACGATGGTCTCCGACACAACTCCCTCGGACACCGAGTCTGGGCCCGGCACGCTAGAGGGCGGTGCCGATTTCGCTACGACCTGGCAGGCGAATTAGAGGCGCGTGACGCAGCGTGGGACCCCCGCCGGAATGCCGGGGGTTCTTCGCTTTCCGGGTCGAATCAATGTCATCCGTCCTCGCGCTGCGTGCTCCGGCCGCTCCACGTTGACCCCGCTGCGGCACCAGCGTCTCAACTGGCAGCTGTCCGGGCAGGCCAGCCCCCTAATAACCTCAGAACATGCCCAGGGTTCTGGTTACCGGGATGTCCGGTACTGGCAAGTCCACCGCCTTGCAGATGCTAGGGCAGCGCGGGCACCGCGTCGTGGACACTCACACCGACCAGTGGAGCTACTGGGTCACCTCGCCCGACGGCTCCCCGGACTGGATATGGCGCGAAGAAGCCATCACCACGCTGCTAGCCAGCCACAAGCACGGCCATCTGTTCGTCGCCGGATGCAAGACCAACCAGGGCAAGTTCTACGGCCAGTTCGACCACGTCGCCCTGCTCAGCGCACCTGCCGAGGTGCTGCTGGCCAGAATCAGCGCCCGAGACAACAACTCCTACGGCAAACGGCCCGAAGAACGAGCCCTCATCCTGCACTATCTGGCCCGGGTAGAGCCGCGGCTGCGTGCAACCGCGACCATCGAGATCGACGCCTCGGCACCCGTTTCCCAGGTGGTCCAGCAACTCGAAGCTCTCGCCTGACAGGTATGCCGCCCAGTGCGGCCCCCTGGTACCGACACGCTGGTGCCCTAGAACGCGTCAAGCCTCACCTGATGCCGTGTCGTCCACGATCAGCCGGGCACTAGGCAGGAGACGCTCGCGGGCCGCGAGATGACGATCTGGGTCGACCAGATAACCCTTCGCGTGCTGATCGACGGCACCCGGCTCACGACACAGCCGCACCGGCTTAGCGTCATCGAGCTGGCGCGCCTTGCCGCCGGCCGACCCCCCGGCCCGCAAGACCACTCCCCGGCTGCCGTCTGGCATCGGCATTTCCGGCTTGGCTATTGCGCGGTATTCGATCGATCCTAACTCTTGATGCCGATGAGCTCGATGTCGTCGTTAGGCACCAGCAGGTAGTCAAGTGGCGGGTCACGTCGCAATCGGCGTCGTCCATAGTTAGAAGGATCGGCCAGGAATTCAGGTTTTTCGAGTCGCCAGAACCCGAGTGCGTCGGGATTGGCGCGAACGTCCTTTACTGTGCCAGTCACCACCGATCCGGAGCGGAGCCAGAGAGTGATCTTGACTGTCCGCGCGTTCTCAAGGGCGTTAGGCCAGTTATTCTTCGTCTTTTCCTTCGACGTATCTCCAGCAGCTGCCGGAGGGGTCGGCGTATCCTCATGTGTTTGCGGAATGTCGGTCATGCCGTCGTCCTTCGATGGTGGTGGAGAGGGCGGAGTTTCGCCGATCCCGTTTGGAGGGGACTTGTCATTGCTGACGTTCTCCGGATTGTCAAAATAGACTTGCCGGACTAGGACGATCACTTGAGACGCTGCTGCCAGGCCGACGAGCCCCAGCAGGGCGGTTATGAGCAGCCCTAGATTGTTCAGGTTGGCCTGTACCTGATTAAGAAGGCTTTGCTGGGCGGGGGGCGATCTGAGCAGCTGGCGGAGCAGGGTGAGCGTGTCCTCGGGCACGGTCGGGGTCTGACCCAGAACGACACCGCCGGTTACCGCCTCGACCTGCTTTCGCAGCCGCTGTTCCAGGACGGGATCTGCCTCAAGGTAGGGCTGCACGACGACAAAGGAGACTTGCTCTCCGTCTGCCACTGCCAGATGAGCGGCGAGAGCGAGGCCGACCGCGACGTCGGGCAGATGCCCAGGCGCTATCGCCGCTGCGAAGACGACGAATCGGGCTAGCGCGTGCCGCGGCCGAACCATCGGAAGCGTGCGGGTGAGAAATCGCTGGGACGGAACGTTAAGGAAGGACAGTCCGTTCACGTGGACGTTCGCGCAGCTAGCCAAGTCGTGGAGCGGGACGGGGCGGCCATAGCCCTGCGTGCTGGCGATCCCCGCCCAGTGGCGCTCGACAACTGTCACCGGCTGTCCGTGTCGGCTCGGCGGGGTGACTAACAGCGGCGCATCATTTTCCATGGCGCAGCGAGCTGCTTCCAGCATGGTGGCCTGGCCCGCGTTAACGGGAATCTCCACGACGGTCTTGGGCGGGTACGGCCAGAAGCGGGCGGCATCGACGGCGGTCTGCATGCTGTTCAAGCCACCGACACGAGTGAACGCGGCGGCCACCGGCCCGAGGGGCGCAGTACCGCGGTCTGCGAGCGAGTACGCCCCGATTCCGACTATGGATAGGGCCGCGCCGACGGCAGCCAGATTGAGGCCGAGCTGAAGCTTCTTCGCTAGACGTGATCGGCGCGCTCGTCGCGCTGGATCGTCGCCCCGTCTCAATGCCACAAAATGGCGTTTAGCGCCATCGCATCACCTCTGCTGACAGTGTGAGGCCGTCAAGCTTCGCCGGTGAGGGTTTCGGACATTTGAGGTCATCGCACTGAACGACATCTCGCTGGTCGGGGGGACGGCAGCGTCATCATGCACAGCATCGACCGCAGCCAATGCCCAGGCTCAGGGCTGAAACCCGTACCGCATGCGGGTGGCGGCGCGGGGGTATCGGATGGTCCTGGCCGCTCAGTCAGACCGGGGCAAGCCGCATCGTCCCCTTGGCGGCGCTCCGGTAGGAAGAACGGGCGGCCTCCTTCTTCCACCCTTCTGCCGCCGAGAAGCCAGGTGTATTATCCGGCCACATGTCGGGAACCGGAACGGTGACGGCAATACTGGTTAGGGGCGGAAAATGGAGCAGCAGGGCAGCCTGGAATTGCTCGACGATCCAGTCGCGGAGAAGCTTCTCAGCTCCGCGATCCCGGCTCGGCTGGCCTATACATGGCTGGACGGCACGCCGCGAGTTGTACCAGTCTGGTTTCACTGGACTGGAGAACAGTTCATCATCGGCTCTCCCGCAAGAGCGCCCAAGCTCAAGGCACTCCCCGCTGACCCGCGCGTCGCACTGACGATCGACGATCACACCGCATGGCCCTACAGTGTGTTGATGGTACGCGGCACTGCCGCGGTCGAGATGCTGGATGACGTGGTGCCGGAATACGCGATGTCAGCCGAGCGGTACTTCGGCGCAGAGCAAGGCCCAGCATGGGTGTCGACACTTCGCGGCAAGCCCATGGCGCGCATTTCCATATCACCGACGTGGGTGGCGATCCTGGACTTCCAGACGCGGTTTCCCAGCGCGCTTACCGCGTAGCCCCCTCATCAGCCCAGACCTCCGGCCGAAGACGCGCGTCGGACACCGCCACTAGCGTGGCCCGCATGACCAGCCGAGACATCCGCCGCCACAAGGCCTCGTACTATCCCGGGCATCGGATGGGCAGACCGGCAATGATTGATCTCGTGAACCCGCCAAGCGGTGACCAGCACAAGTTCACTGTTGGCCAGCGCGCCGCGGTGGCGAGCGCCTTCGAGCTGGCCGGTTACGAAGACGAACTCGTGGTCGCGCCGATCACCAGCGAAGACGAGCGGATATTTCTCCTGGAACCCGCCGCGTTCGCGGCACTCAAAGATCGAGCCGCCCTCGAGCAGATACTCACGCAGCTCCTTGGCCGCAAGGTCTGGGTCGCTGAAAGAACCGCGCAGTGGGGGCAACCTATACCGTTCCAGCAACCCTAGGGTCCGTCGCAGATCAAGGAAGCCGATTCGTCTCACATCAAGTGACGCTCGGCATCATCTAGGCTCTCTAAGCTCTAGCTCATGCGCGCTGGCCCGCGCGTCGGCGTGCAGCACCACGGGCAGCCTGCCGGGAGCGCTACGCTGCGTCGGGGTCGTGGTCACGTCCGAGCTGCTGGCTCCGCGATGGTCCGAGGGCGCGGCGTCCGGATATCCAGACAAGGCCTGCCCCGGTAGCTGCACCGGGGCAGGCCTGCGCTGCTGGGTCAGGTACGGATCCAGGTGTTGCTGAACGAGCCGTTACTCGCGATGGCGGCGGTCGAGTCCTCGGGCTCACCGCTGCTGTTTTCGATGATGATGTTGTACAGGCTGCCCTGCGAGGCGAGCGAGGCTCCATTGGCATCGGAAGCGCCGTAGTTGACGGTCCCGAAGTCCGCCAGCGGCAGGATGCCGCCGCTGCTGGTGCAGCACGGTGCCTCGGTGATGACCTCGGCCGAGGAACGGTCCAGGCCGGTCTCGTTGACGACCTTTGTCTCAGTCCAGTTCCGGGTGGAGTCGGTCAGGGTAAGCGTGTAGGTGTCGGTGCTGGAGAAGACGACCGAGGCGCTCATGGCGTCCCCCGGCTTGACGGTGTTGGAGTACTCGTACAGTGAGGCCGGGTACATCTCGTACCAGGCGTAGTATTCCGCGGTCCCGCGATCGCACCAGATGAGCGTGCCGGTCTGCTCGACCGAGTCGCTGCTGTAGCCGTCGAGACCCACCCAGAACGCGGCGTACTGGG
>JASIBJ010000148.1 GCA_030045215.1 Streptosporangiaceae bacterium
GAGGCTAGTGCGCGTTGTCTTGGCACTTATTGGTTTGCGGTCACAGTGTTAACGAGGTTATGTCCGCCGTCCTCGGCCCGCTTCCCCTGGATCAACTACCGAAGTCGAAGCCAGTCACCCCCTCTTGAGTTGTAACCCACCACGGTACAGGACGCTTCCCAGGCCGTCGAACACGCTCGCTTTAGGTAGAAAGCGCAGAATGCCCGACGGGTCATCCGCAGAGCGCGGACCCCATCGGGCATCCACCGGAAGGTGATGAGACACCCCCGTGGGCGCTGGCGGTGGCCGAAGATGCACCCACGGGGGCTTGACCGGCAGGGTCGGGGCCGGTCCCAAGGCCGGGCCTCCCCCGAGATGAGGCCCGGTTCCCATCACGACGACTGGGCCGCAACCCCCCAAGCGGCACCCCAGTCACTAGGAAAGACGCCGATGCGGATACAGATGGTTGCTTGGAGTTACTAAAAGGGTGTTCATGAACTGGTCAGGATCCAGTGCGAATGTTCCGCAAGAACGCTCCCGCCACCGAGGCCGCCGAGTCCGAGGGCGACTTGACCAGTTCTGCTACCGCAAAAGCGATATCTCCCTGGTACCCGACGAACCAGCTAATGCTCAGGTTGCCCTTGCCCCCGAATCCCGCGTTCCCGACCTGACCGTAGACGTTTCCGCCGATGTTCGCGGCCGAGCCCGATCCGTGGGTCACGGCGTCGTGCATGAGGCCCTGCAGCTCCGACAGGACCTGCGGGCTGATCGTTTCCTTGGCTGCCGCGACGCTCGGACCTGAGGACTGCGGGCCGGCCACGAGCGATGGGGCGTGCCAGCGCCCCGAGTCGGCAGTCCCCGCCGCCAGGGCCATTGCCAGCGGGCTGACGAGCACGTCGCCCTGGCCGATTGCGTCGGCGGCGACCTTGCCCTCCCCCGCCTCCTGGCCTATGGTGCCGGAGAAATAGCCGGTGAGCGGCAGCTGCCACTGCGCGCCGATGCCGAACTCAGTTGCGGCGAACGAAAGCTGTGACTGGAATGACGGGATCTCGGACAGGACCGTGAAGGCGGTCGAGCAGTGCAGCGAAAAGTCCTTGTCGAAGGTTGAGTTCGTCCGCAGGCTGACCGGGTCAGCGGGGACGTTGGAGAAGTCGCGGCCATTGACCTGGCTGCTCGGCGAGCACCCGATCTTGCTCGCGGGCATGACGCGACCGGTCGCCAGCAAGGCCGCTCCAGAGACGATCGTGAATGCCTGGCCCGGCTGATATTCGCCACCGAGCGGGCTCAGCTGCGGCATTCCGGCGGCCTGGTGGCTTGAGACCGCGAGAATCTTGCCCGAGTTGGCCTGGACCGCGACAAGGACCGCCGACCCAGACAAGCCTGCTAGGGCGCTGTTGGCTGCCAGCTGATCGCCGTAACTCAGCGTGGTGCGCACCGGCGTGCCACGCAGCCCCTGCCATCGCTGCGGCTCGGACGGCTCATTACCCTTCGCGTTCTCGATGACCACCGCCGTGGTGGGCGTTCCGGCCAGCCGCGACTGGAACGTCTGCTGCAACCCAGACAGTCCCACGGTCATGCCCGGCCGATAGGGCACTCCGTCCTCACGAAGAATCTGCGCCGTCTCGGTTCCGACCGCGCCCACCACATCCGGGGCAACGCTGTCATAGAGCCGCTCCCGAATGTGCCGAATCTGGATACCGGGAATGCCCACGAGCCGACTGCGCAGGCTCGCGTACCTGGCTGGAGTCAGAGTGAACAGCTCCTGGAACTGATTCGAGAGCGACGCCCTGATCTGTCCGGCTACCTGAGCGGCCGGGAGGTCAGGCAGTTCCAGCGCGGCGACCAGGCGCTCGGCGAATGTCAGGACCTCGTTACCGTGCAGCTGATTCGGGATCACGCCGATCAGGTACGTGCTGGATGGCACCGAAAGCGGCTGGCCGTCCGATGCGAGGAGCGCAGCCCGCGGGTACGCCTCCTGAACCACGGCCAGCCTGTCGCCAGCGCGCAATTGCGGCACGATCACAGACGGGCTCCAGACAACCCGCCAGGTCGACCCCGACTCCTGAAGGCGGAACCTGCCACTGTACGTCCACTGCAGGCCGCTTGAACCGAGATCGATCGACGCGTCGAACAAGGCGACCGCGGCGTTGCCATCCTGGCTGATACGGCCCATGCTCAGCACCAGATCGGTGGCATCGAGGTTGTCGTACGCGCTGCTGAGCTCTGCGGCCACGGCCTGCGGCTGTCCCGTCGTGAGAGCCGCTGCCCCTTGGTAGTTGCCCTGCTCCCAGTCGAGCAAGAACTGATAGACGGTCGGCTCGGCTGACGAGCCGCCGCCGCGGACCAACCCGACGGCGACCAGTGCGCCGATAACAATCACTACCGATGCGCGCTTGAGCATCGGCCGCGACCGCAGTGCCACCCCGAATACCCCGGTCTTGCCGTCCCCGTCCCTGGCCTTCTTGGTCAGGGATACACGCATCGGCGGCCCGGGCCGCGGAGCACGATGCGCCCCGGCTCGCGGATTGCGGTTACCGCTGCGAAGCGCCATGTGCCACTCCGCTATCTCCGCCGCCGCAGCTCACGGTCGACCTCTCGGGCTGCGTCCCGCTTCGCCAAGTCGTGTCGCTTGTCGTAGCTGCGCTTGCCGCGCGCCAGTCCCAGCTCGATTTTCACCTTCCCGTCCTTGAAGTACAAGGACAGCGGGACTAGCGTCAGTCCGCGCTCTCTGGTCGAGCTAGCCAGCCGGTCGATCTCTTTGCGGTGCAGCAGCAGCTTGCGAACGCGCCGCGGCTCGTGATTGGTCCAGGTGCCCTGCGTGTACTCCGGGATGTGTACCCCGTGCAACCAGGCTTCACTGTCAGTAATGACGGCGAATCCGTCGCCCAGCGAAGCCCGCCCCGCCCGCAATGACTTGACCTCGGTCCCGGTCAGCACGAGCCCGGCCTCGACGGTGTCCTCGATCGTGTAATCATGCCGGGCACGCCGATTCCTGGCGATGATCTTCGTGCCTTGCTCGACGGCCACGGGTCAACCAGGTCCAGGCGCGTCAGACACGCAGGTAGCGCCTGAGTGTGAGGAAGGACGTGGCACCGCAGATGAGCAGGCCGGTGATCAGCGCGATAATGATCACCTCGGCGAGGTCGGTCGTGGTGAGCGTCACCCCGTAAGGGAAGTACGACTGCAGGCCATTGAGCCAGAGCGCCTTCACCGCGACCAGCAACCCGGCCGAGACCAGCCAGCCGATGAAGCCAGCAACCATCCCCTCGACAAGGAACGGGAGCTGCACGTAGAAGTTGGAGGCTCCCACCAGGCGCATGATCGAGGTCTCCCGGCGCCGGTTGAATGCTGACAGCCGGATCGTGTTCGCGACCAGGAGGATCGCGGCCACCAGCAGGAAGATCGCGATGATCACGACCGCAGTTCGCGCGCCGTCGAGCAGCTTGTAGAAGTTATTCAGGATGGAGGCGTCATCTACTACCTGGGCCACGCCCGCGAGACCGTCAACGCTGTTCGTCACCGACACGGCGTCGGCCTGGGTGTTCCTGAGCCTGATCTCGAATGAACTCGGGATCTCATCGGGCGAGGTGTACTTGACCAGCGTGGGGCTGTCGGCGAACTCCTGCTTGAACAGTGCCACCGCCTGGGGCTGGGACAGGTACGTGACCGACGTGACCTCGGGGAGCGACTCCAGCGTCTGCTGGATGGAGGCGACCTCGGACTGAGTGACAGCGCCGTTCTTGGCACAGTTCGCGCTGATCGCCTGGCTCGTGCACAGGTAGACCGATAGCTGAACCCGGCTCTGCCAGTAGGACCTGGTGTTGTCCACCTGCTTGACGAACAGCAGGCCGGTGCCCAGCAAGGAGAGGCTGATCGCGACCACCACGACGAGCGCGATGGTCATGGTCAGGTTCCGGCGCAGGCCAATCCACACCTCGCTGAGGACAAACTGGGCACGCATGTCGCTGAATCCTTCGGTAATCGGTAAGGGCGGTCAGTAGGCCTGGCCGTACACCCCGCGCGACTGATCGCGCACTACCTTGCCGTATTCGAGCTCGATGACACGCTTGCGCATTGAGTCGACGATCGCCGCGTCGTGCGTCGCCATGACGACGGTAGTGCCTGTCCTGTTGATCCGGTCCAGCACCTTCATGATGCCGATGGAGGTGGCCGGGTCGATGTTTCCGGTCGGCTCGTCTGCCAGCAGAATCGTCGGCCGGTTCACGAACGCGCGGGCCATCGCCACTCGCTGCTGCTCGCCCCCGGACAGTTCGTCAGGCATCCTGTCCCGCTTGCCCTCCAGCCCCACGAGGTCGATGACCTCAGGGACCACCTTCCTGATGAACCGCCTCGGCTTGCCGATGACCTCAAGGGCGAAAGCGATGTTCTGGTAGACGTTCTTGTTCGGTAGCAGCCTGAAGTCCTGAAACACGCATCCGATGCGGCGGCGTAGGTGCGGAACCTGCCAGTTAGTCAGTCGGGCGAGGTCTCTCCCAGCGACGTGGATACGGCCCTCGGTGGCCCGCTCTTCCTTGAGCACAAGGCGCAGGAAGGTCGACTTGCCTGACCCTGATGGGCCGACCAAGAAGACGAACTCGCTCTTCTCGATATCCAGAGTCACGTTCTCCAGCGCCGGACGGCCCTGGTTTGGGTACGTCTTGGTCACGTTATCGAAGTGGATCACTGGCCCATCACACGTGGTAGACGAGATACTGACTCAGGTTGCCCGGGACTTCTTGGGTGCCCCGGTTTGGCCTCGGGCCAGTCTAGGGGGGAAACTGGCTTGGAACGTCCAACATCGTCGAAGTGGCTGGGCGAGCCCAGAGCCCGTTAGGAGCCTGGATGAGCTGCGAGCACCTAATATGCGCCCAGTGTGCTGGGCCGGTTGCGGAGGGTCGCTGCCCGACCTGCCGTGACGCCCGTGCGCACATTCACCACCAGACTCATGGCGTGAGCATCCAGCTAATCCTGGTTGCTCTCATCGTGCTAGCGCTGCTGGCGCTGGCTGCCACCCACCTGGCCCCCTGAGCCCCGCTAACGCCACGCCTGAGCCCGGAGGCCTAGCGCTTGGGGTGAACTGGGTGACGTTCAGGCGCGCCCTGAGCAGGCGGCGTCTGAGTTTGCCCGAGCGCGCGACTAGGCCTGTTGGCCGCCCGAGCAGGGCGGCCAACCCATCTCGAACACCGCAAATCCGGTCAACCCCCGCGCCGGGCTGGACCGCGCCCAGCTGCCGGGGTCCGGCCAAGGCCAGCCGAGGGTCTTAAAGGCCCTGGGTACGGAGCCAGCGGATCTCGGCCTCGATGAAGTCGTCGATCTCGCCGTCCATTACCGCAGCGGTGTTGCCGGTCTCGTAGCCGGTGCGAACGTCCTTTATGTTCTGATACGGGTGAAGCACGTAGTTCCGTATCTGCGTGCCCCAGCTTCGACCACCGTCGCCCCGAAGCTCGTTCAGCTTCGCCGCTTGCTCTTCGCGCTTGCGCTCCAGCAGCTTGGCCTGCAGGACCGCGAGCGCGCTGGCCCGATTCTGGATCTGGCTGCGCTCGTTCTGGCAGGACACCACGATGCCGGTCGGAAGGTGGGTGATCCTGACCGCCGAGTCCGTCGTGTTCACGCCCTGGCCGCCAGGGCCGCTGGACCTGAACACGTCGATCCGCATTTCGTCCTCGGGGATCTCGATGTGGTCGACCTGCTGGACCACCGGCAGCACGTCGACCATCGCGAACGAGGTCTGACGGCGGCCCTGGTTGTCGTACTTGGAAATGCGCACCATGCGGTGCGTGCCGTGCTCGCCCCTGAGCGTGCCGTACGCGTATGGTGCCTTGATCGCGAACGTCGTCGACTTGATCCCGGCCTCTTCGGCGTAGGAGGTGTCGTAGACCTCGCTCGCGTAGCCGTGCCGTTCGGCCCAGCGGAGGTAGATGCGCTGCAGGCCCTCGGTCCAGTCGGCGGCGTCGGCTCCGCCTGCCCCGGCGTTGATGCTGATCAGGGCCTCGCGCGAGTCGTACTCGCCGTTCAGCAGGGTCCTGATCTCGAGCTGATCGATCTCCTTGCGGAGCTTGGCCAGGTCGTGCTCGGCTTCTTCCCGCGCGGTCTCATCGTGCTCGTCGGCCGCCAGTTCGAACATCACCCCGGTGTCGTCAAGACGCTGGTGCAGCGCCTC
>JASIBJ010000149.1 GCA_030045215.1 Streptosporangiaceae bacterium
GGTACAGGCATGTGGCGTGTGCCACACCGACCTTCACTACCGCGAAGGCGGGATCGGCGAGGACTTCCCTTACCTGCTCGGGCACGAGGCGGCCGGCGTCGTCGAGGCCGTCGGCCCGGATGTGACCGGCGTGGCGCCCGGTGACTTCGTGATCCTCAACTGGCGCGCGGTTTGTGGCCAGTGCCGCGCCTGCCTGCGCGGCCGCCCCTGGTACTGCTTCGCCACCCACAACGCGACCCAGAAGATGACGCTGGCCGACGGCACCGAACTATCGCCGGCGCTCGGGATCGGCGCGTTCGCCGAGAAGACGCTGGTGGCGGCGGGCCAGTGCACCAAGGTCAGTCCGGCGATCAAGCCGGAGGTGGCCGGCCTGCTCGGCTGCGGCGTGATGGCCGGCCTTGGCGCCGCCCTCAACACCGCCGGGGTGACGAGGGGCGACTCGGTGGCCGTGATCGGCTGCGGCGGGGTCGGCGACGCGGCCATCCTGGGTGCGAACCTGGCCGGCGCCCGGAAGATCATCGCGGTGGACGTGGACGACCGCAAGCTGGAGTGGGCCAGGCAGTTCGGCGCTACCGACACGATCAACTCTCGTACCGGAGATCCGGTCGAGCGGATCCGCGAACTGACCGAGGGCAACGGGGCGGACGTCGTGATCGAGGCCGTTGGCCGGCCCGAGACCTATAAGCAGGCCTTCTACGGCCGTGATCTGGCCGGCACGGTCGTGCTGGTCGGCGTGCCGACCCCGACCATGCAACTCGACCTGCCGCTACTGGACGTCTTCGGCCGCGGCGGCGCGCTCAAGTCGTCCTGGTACGGCGACTGCCTGCCGACGCGCGACTTCCCGATGCTCGTCGATCTGCACCTGCAGGGCCGGCTGCCGCTGGACAAGTTCGTGTCGGAGACGATCGCGCTGGACGCGATTGAGGAAGCGTTCGCCAAGATGGAGCGCGGGGAGGTGCTCCGCTCGGTCGTGGTGCTGTGAGCCAGCCAGGCGCGGCGCCCGCCGGGGTGACCAGGATCGCGATGTGGTCCGGGCCGCGCACGATCTCGACCGCGCTGATGCGGTCGTTCGAGAACCGGGCCGACACGATCGTGGTGGACGAGCCGCTTTACGGCTACTACCTGGCCACGACCGGGATCGAACACCCCGGCGCGGACGAAATCATCGCCAGCATGGCGGGCGACTGGCGCGAGGTCCTGGCCGGGCTCACCGGCGGCGCACTCCCGGCCGGCGTGTCGGTGTATTACCAGAAGCACATGACCCACCACCTGCTGCCCGAGATCGACCGGGGCGCGCTCGCGGGGCTCACGCACGCGTTCCTGATCCGCGATCCCCGGCGGCTGCTGGCGTCCTACTCCCGAGTGCGGTCGCAGCCGACGCTGGCAGATCTGGGCCTGGCGCAGCAGGTGGAGATATTCCGCGCGTTCGGCGGCCCGGTCATTGACTCGGCCGACATCCTGCGTGATCCGCGGGCTGCCCTGGAGGCGCTGTGCGGCGCGCTCGGGATCCGGTTCGATCCGGCCATGCTGTCGTGGCCCGCAGGGCCGCGGCCTGCCGACGGGGTCTGGGCCAGGTACTGGTACGACAGCGTGTGGCGGTCCACCGGGTTCGGTCCCTACCGCGAGTCGGCGGAGGCCGGGCTGCCGCCCGAACTGGAACCGCTGGCCGCGCTGTGCCAGCCGTATTACGACGAGCTCGCCGCGCACCGGCTCCGGTAGACGCCGGCCGCGCCGTCCACGGCAGTGCAATCTTCGGTCAGCGCTAGCGACCGCAGCGCTACCGACGTGAGCACTCGGGCCGGTCCGCCTTCGCCCCGGACTCCGCCAAACACCGCATACCACTCCATGTCGTCGTGGATCGGCCTGAGCGCAAGCCCAGGCCTCATAACCGGCCCGGCGGCAAGTTCGCTCCCGCTCCAGGCTGTTAGTGTCGAAGCGACGGGTATCGCGAAGTGCGTGTTCGAAGCGCTCGCGCCGAAGTGAGCGGCAGCAGCGAAGCGCTGCATCCCGGGGGGAGTCCGTGGCTGATCGTTACCCGGCCATCGAGGATCATGCCGTCATCGGCGACTTGCACACGGTGGCGCTGGTGGCTACGGACGGAACGATCGACTGGTGCTGCCTGCCACGGTTCGACTCGCCGACGGTGTTCGGGTCCCTGCTTGACGCAGACCGGGGTGGCAGCTTCGCGGTGTCGTGCCCGCATATCCGGACCAGGCAGCTGTACATGCCCGATACGAACATCCTGGTCACCAGGTTCCTCGGGGTCGACTCGGTCGGCGAGGTGGTCGACTTCATGGTTCCCCGCCACCCGGGCGGGCCGCCGTTGCGTCCCGGCCACCTGCTCGTACGCCGGCTGCAGGCGGTACGGGGAGAGGTCACCTTCACGGTGACCTGCCGGCCTGCGTTCGACTTCGGCCGAGCGGACCACACCGTGCAGGTGCTTGATCGCGGCGGCGCGGTGTTCACCTCGCCCGGAGCCCGGGCTGGGCTGGTGCTGCGTACCGGCCAGAGCTTCTCGGTGGCCGGCGCAGCCGCCACAGCCGTGGTCACCCTCGCGCCGGGGCAGAGGCTGGACCTGCTGCTGGAGTGGGATGGCCAGCCGGATCCGCCTGCTGAAGGGGAGGCCGACCGGCTACTGGAATACACGGTGGCACACTGGCACAACTGGCTGCGCCACTCCCAGTACCAGGGGCGGTACCGGGAGGTGGTAGAGCGGTCCGCGCTGATGCTGAAGCTGCTGGTCTACCAGCCGACCGGGGCCCTGATTGCCGCGCCGACCACGTCGTTGCCGGAATTCATAGGCGGCGTCAGGAACTGGGACTACCGCTACACCTGGATCAGGGACGCCGCGTTCACGTTGTACGGGCTGATGCGGCTGGGCTTCACCGAGGAAGCGGGCGCCTTCATGACATGGCTGGAGGCACGCTGCCGAGAGGCGCCTGCCGGAACCGGCCTGAAAGTGCTGTACGCGATCGACGGAAACCCGGAGGTACCGGAGTCGACGCTCGACCACCTGGAGGGCTACAAGGGCTCCCGGCCGGTGCGGGTGGGGAACTCGGCGGGCGGCCAGCTGCAGCTGGACATCTACGGCGAGCTGATGGACTCGGTGTACTTGTTCAACAAGTACGGCCGGCCGATCGGATACGAGCTGTGGGAGGCACTCGGCCGGCAGCTCGACTGGCTGGACAAGAACTGGCGGCTGCCCGACGACGGGATATGGGAGAGCCGCGGCGGCCGGCGCAGGAACACGTACTCCGCCCTGATGACGTGGGTAGCGTTCGAGCGAGCGATGCGGATCACGCGCCAGCGCGGACTGCCCGGCCCGTTCACCCGCTGGCGCGAAGCGGCGGACTCGGCCTACCACGCGGTGCAGCGGCAAGGCTGGAGCCCGGAACGCCGGGCCTACGTCGGGCAGCTCGGCGGCACCACTCTCGACGCGTCGGTACTAGTCATGCCGCTCGTCAAGTTCGCCGGTCCGAGCGACCCGCGGTTCCTCGCCACCCTGGACCGGGTCGGCGAGGAGCTAGCCAGCGACAGCCTGGTCCGCCGGTACGAACCCGATGGCTCGGATGGCCTGCAGGGCAGCGAGGGCACGTTCAACTTGTGCTCATTCTGGTACGTGGAGGCACTGACCAGGGCGGGACGCATCGCCGAGGGCCGGTACATATTCGAGAAGATGCTCACCCACGCCAACCACGTAGGCCTGTTCGCGGAAGAGATCGGTCAGTCCGGAGAGGCTCTGGGGAACTTCCCGCAGGCATTCACCCATCTGGCGCTGATCAGCGCCGCCACCAATCTCGACCGGGCGCTGGCGGGCAAGCTGCCACCGTGACGGCACCCGGCCGCGCTATCCGCCTGGCTCAGCCCCAGCAGGCCAAGTCAACCTCAGGCATCAGGAGGTAAAGCAAGTGCGCGCAGTGCTCATGACCGCAGTCGGCGGGCCGGACGTCCTGAAGATCGCAGAGCTGCCGGAACCAGAAATCACCGGCGAGCACGACGTGAAAGTGCGGATGAAGGCGGCCGGAATCAACCCGGTCGACTGCAAGCTGCGCTCAGGCGGGACGCTCGGCGGGTCGCTTCCTACGGTGCTGGGCTGGGACGGCGCCGGGGTGGTCGAGAGCGCGGGCCCTGCGGTGTCGCGGGTGCGGCCCGGCGACGAGGTCTATTTCTGTGACGGCGGCTTCGGGCCTACGCCTGGCACCTATCAGGAGGTGAAGGTCGTTGACGAGCGTTACCTGGCCCGCAAACCCGAACGGCTGTCGTTTGTGCAGGCCGCCGCGGCGCCGCTGGTGACCATCACTGCCTGGGAAGCACTGCGGGGACGGGCCAGGGTCAGCGACGGCCAATCCGTGCTGGTGCAGGCAGGCGCGGGCGGGGTCGGTCACATGTCCGTGCAGATTGCCCGGCTGGCCGGAGCCCGGGTCGCTACCACGGTCCCGGCCGGCCCGAAGACCGAGCTGGCGTCATCGCTCGGCGCGGAACTCTGCATCGACTACACGCGCGAAGATGTCGGCGAGAAACTTCGCGCCTGGACCGGCATGGATGGCGCCGATGTCGTCCACGACACTGTCGGCGGCAAGACCTTCACCTCCTGCTTCTGGCTCGTACGGCCCTACGGTGACCTCGTCTCCAACGTCGAGAGCCCGTGGGAGGACGAAGCGATCAGCGCCATGCAAGACCGGAACCTGCGAGTCTCCTTCACCTGGATGCCGGCGCCTTCAGTGTTCGGCTGGCCGCAGCATCGCGAGCGACAGCGGGCGATCCTGGACCAGGTATCGGCGCCCTTTGACGCCGGTGAACTGCGCGTCAACGTCGGCGCCATATTCCCCCTGGACAAGGCCGCCGACGCGCACCGCGCTGTGGAAGCCGGGCAGGTAATCGGCAAGGCCGTCCTGACCATCGCCTGAACGGGCTCACTCCGCTCCGCGCTCCCGTTTCGGCGCACCGCCACGAACGACGCGACCGGCATCTCGGTTCCATTTTTACCCATAGCCGGATTCACGGCTTTCAGGCCAGGTATCGGCTTGAGCTGTGCCGCACCGCAGTCCGCTGGGCCACGCCCGCGGCGTGAGTTCATCCGGCGAAAGCCACGGCTCCTTTTGTGTCGTCGGGCGCTGCAGCGGGAACGCTTCGCTCGTCCTGAGACGACTGAATCAGAACCGGGGAGATGCCGAGTCCGGGGTCGATTGGTTCACCGACTCCGTCATCCGGGGCCGCAGCGGTAGGAGTTACCTCCGAGAAGCTGCGCTGCCGATCTACGCGATCCCTGACCACCAGGAGACCGATCTCAGCGATGACGCGACGATCACGTTGCCGGAGCGGCGGCCGTCGCGGTCCAGGGCGCTGGCCAGCCAGGCGATAGCGATGCGGCGGCGTGACAGCCGTTCCCACCTGCAGGTCGCGCTGAGCCGGTGCCTGGGGATCTTCCGCACGGTGCTTCGTAGCGCCGAGCGGCTCCTGCACGACCTGAAGCTCAAGGACCTCCACCGGAGTGTCAAGCAGTTCGAACTTATGCACCGGGCTCTGGGGTTCGCTGCCCTGGCCATACTCACCGTGGTCCCGCTGCTGATCGTCGTCGCAGCGACCAGCCCTGCCCCGCACCGCGGCCTGGCCGGGTGGGTGGTCTACGGCATGGGCCTGACCGGCTCTTCGGCCGACGCGGTGACACGGCTGTTTTCGGCGCCCGCCCGGGTGCTCGGCACGTCGAGCGCGTTCGGTGTGCTAGTGCTCGCGGTCGCGGGCGTGTCGTTCGCTGGCAGCGTTCAGGGCGGTTTCGAGAGAATCTGGGGACTTCCCGCCGGGCCATGGCACAAGATCTGGCGTCAGGTGGTGTGGTCGGCCGCCCTCATCGCCTACATCTACGCCTCGGCCACGGCGGGCACGTTGACCCACGGGGCACTCGCCGGGACTGCAGGTCGGCTGGCCGTGGCGGTCGGGCTCGGCATCGCCTTCTTTTGGCTGGGGCTCCGCTTCCTGGTGGGCGGCCGGGTGAGCTACCTGGCGGCGCTGCCGGGCGCAGTGGCCACGACGGTGGGCCTGGCCGGCCTGCGAGTCTTTTCCGGTCTCGTCTTCGAGCCGCTCATCGTCAGGAACGCCGTCAGCTACGGCGCGCTGGGCACCGTCTTGATCGTGCAGTCGTGGCTTATCGGCGTCGGCTGGGTGGTCTATGCCGGCCAGTTGTTCGGGCGCTGGTTCCACGATGGCTGGCTACGCGCCTGGGCGGACGCGCGCTCGGGCCACCGGGAACCGGGCGGGGAGGGGTGTCCGCCATGACGGCCCGGGTGAACGCAACCCGGCGGGCGGATGGCTCGCACGCTCAGCGTGCGAGCCCAGGAACTGGGCTCGCCGCAACCGGCCGTCCGGTCAGCGCCTGGCCGGGTCGGGGCCGCCCGTCGCCGCCACGGGCTCGCCGGGCTCGGTTCCCCGGCCGTCCGCCGCCGGAGCGTCGCCGCCGGTGAGCACCTCATCCGACACCGCGGTTCGTGGCAGCAGCAGGCTCAGCAGGCCACACAGGACGAACGCCCCGACGGCATACGGTGCCGTGTGCCGGAGCGCGTCGGCGAACGAGTGCCCCGCCGCCACCGAGTCGAAGAACACGGTGCCAAGCACCGCGACACCAATCGCGCCGCCCAGTTGCTGCGCGGTGCTGAACACCCCGGACGTTCCGCCCGCGGCCTCGGCGGGTGCCGCCGCCAGCACAACGTTCACCAGCGGAATGATCAGCACCGCCAGGCCAACCCCCGCCACGACCAGGCCGGGCACGACCGGCCACGGGCTCCCGTCGATGCCGACGTGGTCGACGAACGCGCTGACCGCGGCGATGCCGCCCGCCATCAGCACAGCACCGGCGACCAGCGACCGGCGGCCGTATCGCTGCGCCAGCGGCACGGCGACCGGAGCTCCGATGAAGCTGCCGACGCTGAATGCGACCGTCGTCAGGCCCGCTCGCAGCGGCGAGAAGTGCTCACCGACCTGCAGCCACAGCGCTGCCATCAGAAAGAAGCCCTGCAGGCCGGCCGAGAAAACCAGCTGCACGCCGATACCGGCGGAAAATGCCGGAACCCGCAGCAGCCTGGCCCGCAGCAGCGGCGCGTACCGCGATCGGGGCAGGCGCTCCTCGGCTACGGCCAGCCCGATGACGCTGACCACCCCGGCGCCCAGCAGCGCCCACACCCAGGACGGCCAGCCGAGCTGGCGGCCCTCAAGCAGCACGTAGACGATCGTGACCAGGCTCGCAGCCAGCACCGCCGCGCCCGCCAGGTTCGGCCGCCTCGCCGCCGGGTCCCTGGTTTCCGGAATCAGCCGCAGCCCCGCGATCAGCGAGAACGCGGCGACCGGCACGTTGACGAAAAAGACAGTCCGCCAGCTCCAGCCGAACACGTCGGCTTCGGTCAGGACGCCCCCAAGCACAAGGCCGATCGCCGAGGCAAACCCG
>JASIBJ010000150.1 GCA_030045215.1 Streptosporangiaceae bacterium
GGATGACGGCAGCGCCGACGTCTTCGTACACCACTCCGCGATTCAGGTTGACGGCTTCCGCAGCCTGCAGGAAACCAGCGGGTCGAGTTCACCGCCGGCCAGGGCGCCAAGGGCCCGCAGGCTGAGCAGGTCCGTCCGCTCTAACAAGGCCCGGTCGAGTCGGCCGGTCACAGCACGCATAGCTTCGAGCTAGCGCAGAACCGAAGAGGCGGCTCCCCCCGCGGGGGCCGCCTCTTCCGTTGTCCGGAAATCCGGCGACTCCGTTCTCAGCGTGACAGTTGGATGACCACGCCCGCGACTACCGAGGTGCGATTCCTGTGCTGAATATCTAATCCCTATTCAGCGACCAGAGCGCCATATAGCTATACATATCATATTCTGCATGCCGTCAAGTGAGATTTCTCACAACATTTAGTCCACCTGCATTACTAGCATGAAGATAGCCTTTCGGAAAAGTCCCTGTGTTCTATATTCTCCATATTAGAGCCATCCATTACGGCAAAGACAACAGATTGCTGGTAAAGTCACCCTGCGCGCGAGACCGTGACTCACGGTTACCTGACACGCGGAGTAACAACAACGGCCGGCCGCGTGCGTCCGGACCGCCGCGGCCCAGCTGATCGCAGTTCCCCAGACGCGGAGCTCATCTGGGCGGCAGCGGTGAGTCGTGGAGCCAATGCTTAGCCGGACAACTCCACCGCCAGCTTCGGTCACCGGGTATCGTCGCGCCCGTCGGGCGGCATCCGGCTGCTCCCGACAGTTCAGGCGAGAGGCACCCATGACCCGACCACTGCTGAACAGCGCCCTTGCCGACATGGGCACGACCATCTTCGCCGAGATGTCGGTGCTCGCGGTCGAGACCGGCTCGATCAACCTGGGGCAGGGCTTCCCCGACACTGACGGCCCGGCCGAAATCGCGACCGCCGCAGCCGAGGCCGTCCTCGCCGGTCGGGGCAACCAGTACCCGCCCAGCTCGGGCGTTCCCGAGCTGCGGCAGGCCATTGCCGCTCACCAGAAACGGTTTTACGCACTGGACGTCGACCCGGACACCGAGGTCCTCGTCACCGCCGGCGCTACCGAGGCGATCGCCGCCGCCATGCTGGCGTTGCTTGAGCCGGGCGACGAGGTCATCGCCCTTGAGCCTTACTACGACTCGTACGCGGCCTGTATCGCTATGGCCGGGGCGCGGCGCGTTCCGATCACGCTGCGTGCGCCGGACTTCCGGCCTGATCTGGACGCGATGCGCGATGCCGTAACCAGCCGGACCCGGCTCATCCTGCTGAACTCGCCGCACAACCCGACCGGGATGGTGGCGACCAGGGAAGAGCTCACCCAGATCGCGGACTTGGCAGTCGAGCGCGATCTGCTCGTGGTCACCGATGAGGTGTATGAGCACATAGTCTTCGACGGCGAGCACGTCCCGATCGCGTGCCTGCCCGGCATGCGGGACCGGACGGTCAGCATCAGCTCGGCCGGCAAGACCTTCTCGTTTACCGGCTGGAAGGTGGGATGGGCAACGGGATCTGCCGCGCTCGTCACGGCGGTGCGGACCGCCAAGCAGTTCCTGACGTATGTCAGCAGCGGCCCGTTCCAGTACGCCATCGCATACGGCCTCGCACTGCCTGACGCGTTCTACGCCGGCCTCGCGGCGGACCTGCGGCGCCGCCGCGATCTGCTGGCCTCCGGGCTTGCCGAGGCGGGGTTCGAGGTCTTCACCCCGCAGGGGACGTACTTCATCACCACCGACATCGCCGGGCTCAGCGCAGCGGGCGGCTTGGACTTTTGCCGTGAGCTGCCGCATCGGTGCGGTGTTGTGGCCGTTCCGAACGCGGTCTTCTATGACGACAAGCTGGCCGGGCGCAGCCAGGTGCGATTTGCCTTCTGCAAGCGCGATCAGGTTCTGGCCGATGCAGCCGCCCGGCTCCGGACGCTGCGATCTGGCTGACTGACCAGGCCCGGGCGCGACCAGGGACCAGGCAGGCCGGTCCGCGCTGGTCATTAGGATGGTCCGTGCTTCAGCAGTCTCCACACGGGAGGGACGCAGTGACCCCCGCTCAGAATGGCAGCCAGGCGGCTCGCCCGCAGGCCGAGGTCTACCGGGCACCCCGGCAAGACAAGCCGTGGGGCCACGAGATCATCTTCGCCGCCAGGGACGGGAGCTACGCCGGCAAGATCATCCATGTCACAGCCGGCCACTCCCTAAGCCTGCAGTACCACGTCACCAAGGATGAGACCATCAGCTTGTTGTCCGGCGCAGCAGTCATCGAATTCGGCCCGGCCGCTGACCAGCTGACCAGCCAGCACTTCGGACCTGGCGACACAATCCACCTGCCGCCCGGCGCCCTGCACCGGATCACCGCGATCACCGACCTCACCTTCGCCGAGGCCTCGACCGCCGACCCGGGCTGGCGGGAGGACGTCGTCAGGCTTGAGGACAAGTACGGCCGGACGGGGACTACCGCGCCCTGACAAGCCACCGCTAGCACCAGAGGCAACATCAGCACCACCGGCATCACTGCTCAGGGGTCGGGACGCCCGTAGGCTCATCGGCGTGAACTGGTCACGCCCTGGCGTCCAGGATGCGGAAGATCTGCACCCACTGGTCCGGGCTGACGAACGCGACGACCGCCTTCCGTTCCACCCCAGCGGCCGCGCACGCCTCGGCAACCTTGTCCACGGGATATGTACGGCGCAGCGAGGCCTGCACGGAGCCGCCGACGCCGCTGAACCCGGCCTGCACCATCCGCCGGTACGCCGCCATCAGCGGCGGGCTAACGAGCGGCTCGGTTCTGCGCTCCAGGTGCAGGATGCCCGCATCGACCCGTGGCACCGGCCGGAATTGGGTCCGCGCTATCCGGCCTCGTAGCTCCCAGCTCACCTGTGGCCAGGTGCTGACGGTGAGCTGGCTCCAGCGCCCGTAGCCGCCGGTGCGCTTGCGGGCGTACTCCAGTTGCGTGATCAGCGTGGCCGACGTCATCCGGGCGGACCGCAGGCACCAGTCGATGATCGGTGAGGTCAGCGAGAACGGCGCGTTCCCGACGACCTGGAACGCGCGGGAAGGCGGACGCGCCGACAGGAAGTCGCCAAGAACCACCTTGACGTTGTCGTGCCCCTGGACCCGCGCGCGCAGCCGGTCCGCCAGGTTCTCGTCGATCTCGTAGGCGATCACCTCGCGGAACATCCCGGCCAGCCGCGTGGTGAGGATTCCCTCGCCCGCCCCAACTTCGACGCAGGTCCCTTCCGAGTTAAGCGTGACCGCGCGCAGGAACTGGCGAGCGGCCTCGGGACTGCGCAGGTAGTTCTGGGATAGTTCGCGGCGGCGTCGGCTGACGTCACTGCGAGCCGGCATCATGCGGGCGCCCGTTGAGCTAGCCCTCGACCGGGTCCCGCGCACCATCGCTCCAGCGTAACTAGCGGACTGACCCGTCCCGCCAGACGGGCTGGCTCAGTCTCCGTCGTAGCGGCGCAGCCGCTTGGTCTCGGCCCTGCGCTGCTTATCCGCGAGCCGGCGCTCGATCGAGCCGCGAGTCGGCCTGGTCGGCCGACGAGGCTTCGGCGGTGGCGCGGTCGCCTCGGTCAGCAGAGCGGTGAGCCGTTCGGCGGCGGCCTCCCGGTTCCGCAGTTGCGAGCGATACTCCGAGGCCGCGACCGTGATGACGCCGCCCGAGAGGCGCCCCGCCAGCGCGCGCAGCGCTCGCTCCTTCAGAACCGGCGGGAGCGCGCTGGTCGCCGTCAGATCGAATGAGAGCTCGGCCTGGCTGTCGGTGGTGTTGACCGACTGCCCGCCCGGCCCCTGTGACCGGGAGAATCGCCATGACAGCTCGTCGGGCGGGATCGTGATGCCGCGCACCACCACGTCGAGGGTCACGGTCCGATCCTGAGGTGACGGGGACACCCGGCGTTGGGGCCGGTCAGCGGCCGATCGGGGAGGAGCATGCAGCCTGCTTATCACAGCGCCATCGCGGCGCGAGCGAATGGCCGCCGCAGGCGGGCCCGTAGTCTGGCGGCGGGGAGAGGAGCGGCGATGACATCGGTACGCCCCGCGTTCGAGGCGGCGGCGGATTTCGCCGTCGACCTGCTCGGTGATCCTGCGGTTGCCCGCGGCTGGGCCGAGCCGAGCGCGCTGGCTGAAATGACCGTGGGAGCCTTGGCCGCCCACCTGGCCAGACAGATATTCAACGTGCAGCGGGTACTGGCCGAGCCGACGGGACCCGAGCCGCCCATCTCCCTGCTCGAGCACTATGCCAGGGTGACCTGGATCGGTACAGGGCTGCAGGACGCGGCCAACGTCGCCATCCGCCAGGACAGCGAGGCTGGGGCGGCGGTTGGCGCGGCCGCTGTGGCAGCCGGTGCTGCCGCCGCAGCCGGCGAACTGCGCGAAAGGCTAGCGGCCGAGCCCGTCGACCGGGTTGTGCTGCTGTCCTGGGGGCCCTGGCCGCTCACCCTGGACGACATGCTGATCACCCGGATCATGGAGATAGCGGTGCACGGAGACGACCTCGCGTACAGCGTCGGGCTGCCGGATGTTCAGTTGCCCGGGGCGGCGGCCGAGATCGCTACCGGCCTGCTGGTCAGGCTCGCGGTGCGCCGGCATGGCCAGGCGGCTGTGCTTCGAGCTCTGGCGCGAGCGGAGCGGGCACCGCACTCGATCACCGCGTTCTGACCGCTCAGGGCCGCACCTGCGCGGCACCGCAACTCTCCGTAGTCTAGATTTAACAATCTGCTACCTCAAGACAGCCGATCGTGAAGCATACGTCCAGCCGGCTACCCAGGAGGGACTCATGAAGGGCTCGGGCCTGAGCGCCGCCGTACGCCCGGCCGTCTGGACGATCGCCGCCTGTAGCTGCCTGTCGCTGAGCGCGTGCTCCGGCACGTCGCCAGGTGCTCAGCCAGCCGTGGCTAAGAGCAGATCCGCGATCTCGGCAGTCACGCGGAAGTTCTGCCAGCAGATCGACAACGTGCTGGAGAGCGTCGACAGCCGCGGGCTCACGCACGGCATGACCCTGGCCGTCGCGCGGACCGACGTAGACGACATGCTGAAATCGGTGATCACCGACTTCAAGAGGCTTGAAGCCCAGGCTCCGGCGAGGCTCAGAAGGTCAGTCCGCGACATCGTTGCCGACTTCCTAGCGTTCAAGCGGAAGTCAGATAGCGCCTCATCCGTCAGCCAGCTCATGGCTGACGGCACGCACGGAAGCCCGGTCCAGACACGTTCTTACCTTCGCGTGCTGGCCTACGCCGGCAGGGCGTGCTAGCCGGCGAACGTCTGCGACCGTCACCCGAAGCTGAGTACGACTCTTTCTGCCACCGGCTGGTATCCCAGCCTGCGATACAGGGCGTTGCTGGTCGCGTTGGCCGCATTGGTGAACAAGACGACCTCGCGTGCGCCGGACCCGATCGCGGCGCTGGTCACGGCGGCAGTTACCGCGCCGCCGTATCCTCGGCCGCGCAGCTGCGGCGGGGTGTACACCGGTCCCACGCGCACGACGCCGGCCGCCGGGCGGTTGTGCCCGGCCATCGCGACCGGCTGGCCCTGGGCCTCCCACAGCGTCAGCCCCTGGTAACCGAGCCGCTCGGAGACGACGCCTGGGCGCATCCCAGTCAGGTCGTTTACTTCCTCGGCGAAGGCAGCGACCCAGCGCTCAAGCAGGTTACGGTCCGGCTCGCCTGCCAGCCGGGGCGCACCATCAGGTATGGGGTCGGGTTCCACAAGGCCCGCGAGACGATAAAGCCGGGACCGGCCGAAGGTGGTGTAGCCGATCCCGGTTTCTTCACTCCACGCTGCCGCGAACCGGCCGGCGGCTTCCTCGTGCGAGTTCACGCCAGGCAACTGGCGGCCGGCACCGGCCAGCAGAGCCGCGAGCTCGGCTGCCGACCCCGCTGGCAGCCCGCCCAGCAGCAGCGGAAACGGGGGCGTGTGCAGCACGACGGCCTCGACGTCTCCGCCGTCCGGGCGCCACCAGCCGAACAGCGGGCCGTCAGGCCCGAGATCGCGTGGCTGCGCGGCCGGCCGGGCCCGTAGGCCCTCGACGACGGCAAGCTCGATAGTGCGCTCGACCCGCTGGCTGACGAGGAACGCGCCGGCCGCGGTCACGTACTCGTCCAGGCTGGCCGTCAGTTCCCAGGGCATGCACCATGATGCCTGGGGTGTTTCGGCCCAGCCAACCGAGTTTCCGCCCAGGATGATGGCTCTGAGCTTTCAGCATTGGTAGCGTCTCGTGTGCTCAGCAGGCCCGAGTCTCGGGCCCAGGCGCGGCCGGGAGAGGGTTATGAAGGGCTTCAAGAACTTCCTGATGCGTGGCAACCTCATCGACCTAGCCGTCGCGGTCGTGATCGGCGTGGCGTTCAACGCTGTGGTGCAGGCGCTGGTGTCCGACCTCATCACGCCGCTGATCAGCGCGGCGGGCGGCAGCAAGGTGAATTTCGCTAGCCTGAAGGCCACGGTGAACGGCAGCGTCTTCGCCTACGGCGCTGTCTTGAACGCGCTGCTGTCGTTCCTGATCATCGCCCTGGTTGTGTACTACCTGCTGGTCGCCCCGAGCACCCGGCTGACCGCGCTTGCCAATCGCAACAAGGCAGCGACCACCCGCGAGTGCCCCGAGTGCCTTAGCACGATTCCGGTCGGCGCCAAGCGATGCATGTACTGCACGGCGGAGGTCGCGCCGGTGCAGGCCCCGGCCGCGGACGTGCCGCAGCCACGGCGGCCCGGCCGCCATCATTTGGCGTCGGAGTAGCAGTCCACGACCGCGGTCGGCATCGGGAAGCTCACTTCGGTCGGGCCGAACACCAGACGCGTCGCCTCCGCCGCGGCCCCATCGATGGCGGCCGCGACCTCGTCGGCCTGGGTCGCCGGGCAATGCACAACCACCTCATCGTGCTGGAAGAACACCAGCTGCGGCCCCTGCCGACCGGCCGGCCAGGCCATGCCCGCCTGATCGGGCGAGCCGTCAGGTTCGCCGACTCCGGCCAGGCTCGTTCGGAGCGTCGCGAGCAACACCAGCGCCCAGTCGGCCGCGCTTGCCTGAACGACGAAGTTGCGCGTGAACCTGCCCCTGGCCCGCGACGCCCGGCCCGCGTCGGGATCTCGCTCAAGCTCTGGATCCCCGGACTCCCCGGTGAGCGACAGCCAGGCCGCCGACGGCGGCGGGCAGGTACGGCCGAGCACGGACCTCACGGTCCGGCCTTCCTCGCCCGCGCGCGCCGCCGCCTCGACAAACCCGGATGCCTGCGGGAACCTTCGCCGCAACAGCGCCAGCGAGTGGCCGCCATCGCCGCCGCTGCCGCCGTACATGGCCGATAGCAGAGCCACCTTGGCTTTGGCCCGCTCCGCTCCTATGGCGTCGGCTACGGCCTCGTAGACGTCGCCGCTCGCGGCCGCCTCCGCGAACGCCCTGTCGCCGGCCAGCGCGGCCAGCACCCGCGGCTCGAGCTGCGCCGCGTCCGCGACGACCAGCTTCCAGCCCGCATCGGCGACCACAGCACGGCGGAGAACCTTGGGGATCTGCAGCGCGCCACCGCCCCGGGTGGCCCAGCGGCCGGACACGACCCCGCCGACGATGTAATCGGGCCGGAACCGTCCCGCCGACACCCAGGTATCGAGCCAGGACCAGCCGTTCGCGGTGTAGAGCCTGACCAGCTCCTTGTATCGCAGCAGCAGCGGGATCGCCGGGTGATCGACGGTCCGCAGCACCGACACCCGGGTCGAAGGGACCCGGACGCCCGCCGCGGACAACGCGCGCATCAGCTGAGCAGGCGAGTCCAGGTTCACCGGGCGTACCGCGCCAAGCGCGGCGGAAATCTCGGCCGCCAGCTCGGCCAGCCGGGCGGGTCGCGCCGAAGGGCCGGCTGCTGCGGCCGGCCGCGGGCCAAGCAGGTCGGTGAGGAGCTCGTTGTGTATCTCGGCCCGCCACGGTAGCCCGGCCGCTGTCATCTCGGCGGCGACCAGGGCGCCAGCGGACTCGGCCGCGGTGAGTATGCCGAACCTCGGCGTCTGCGGATCGGCGCCAGCGCGCGCCTGCTGGCTCGCATGCACCGCGATCAGGTCGTCGAGCACGGCCCCGGCGGCCGGATTCCCCTGACCGGCCAGGTCGGGCTCATCGAAGAGCAGCTGCGGCGGCCCAGCCGGCTTCGCCGGCGGCAACGGGGCGGATTCGCTGCGCGCGGGCCGGCCGGTGACACGGCCTGCGGCGGCGGCCAGCCTTGCGGGCTGGTCCGGGTTCCCATCCCGGCCGAGCAGGAGAGCCTCGGTCAGCTCGACATCGTGGCAGCGGGCTACCCGGACACCGGCGCACAGCAGGCGGGGGTAGACGAGGGCTGCCGACTCCCAGACCCAGCGGACCGAAGCAGATCGCTCTCGCTCGGCAACGGCGGCCGCCAGATCGGGTACCGTCAGCGGCTGGTCGAGTGGCGCTCCGTCATCGGCAACCGTGCACAGCAGCCCTGCCCGATCTGGACCAGGGACAACCGCTACCCGCACGCCTCAGATTGTGCAGCATGCCGCCGACACTCGCGGCCGGGGCCAGCAAGCACACCGATTGCTCACACGGTCGTGTCGGCAGTCGGCACGTGTGACTCGCCCGCGGGCCAGGCCGGTACAGCGCTGTCACCGTCCGCCTTGCGCGTCCGCTTCAGCCTTGACACAGGAACCAGCCGCGTCCGGCTGGCCGGATCGGCGTCAAGCGGCTGGCTCGAGGCCGGCCCGGAATCGCTGGCTAAGCCGGACTGAGCGGCCTCCGGCTCGATCTGGTCGTAGGCGCCTTGCCGTGGTTGCAGCGCCGTGACTCGTGCCGCCAGGTCCTTAAGGCGAGCATCGGCCCGGCCCAGCAGCTCGGCCGGTGTCGTGGCGGCGGACGACGTCCCAGGCATTGCCGGTGCCACGGGCCCTGGCAGCCCGGACGAGGTTGCCAACGAGCCGGGCTCGGACACCGCCTGCCGCGGTGATTCAAGCTCAACCAGCAGCTGCCCGTCGGGAGTGGTCTTGTCAGGCGCCGGCTCGAGCTCGGCTGGCTGAGGGCGCTCGAGCAACACGGCCCGCTCCAGCCGACTCGGCTCGGCGTAGTCATGACCGTCGAGCATGGCCGCTAGCCGCTCCGCTTCGGACGCCTCCACGCCGAGGACCACGCGCGGCTGGCCCCACGGCTCCTCGACGGAGTAGCCGACGTAGCTCGTTACCGGCGGCAACGGACCCGACCCGACGCCATGCCGCGTGCGCCATCGCACCCACGCCTGCTCTAGCGCAGTAGCAGCTTGCTCGGCGCGCTGCACCAGGTCCGGGTCACGCATGTATGCCACCTCCCCACCACCAGGCGCCATACGCATTCCGCGATAAGGCAGCCCAGGGGCATCGCCTGTCACCCCCTGCCCGTACCTGGCGATAGCCACGCCGCACGGGCACCATTACGTGCTGCCGCCGGTCACCGGGCGCGGCAACAGCTCGTGCGACCAGTATCCGCTGGACACGAGTGCCGATGGGGTGATTACGAGAAGTTGCTGAATAGTTACTTTAGGTGAGCTGCCGCGCACAGACAGAAGGCGTCGCGGCCAGGTGCCCGGGGGTGGAACGACGCGGGCTGGCGGATTGGCCGACCAGGAACTTTCCCTTAAGAACGGGCCCGGCTCGCGGCCGGTGCTGCCGGAAACTGGAACGAGCCCGTTCCCGGTCTTAAAGCGTCTTAGGGCTTGAACTGGAACTCACGGTGCTCCTGGCGCGTAGCGCCAGGAGGCCGGATCGACCCCGGCAACTTCTGCTGACCGATGCCCATCATCGCATCGACGCGAAGCGCGCCCCCCGATGCGGTGAGCTGGCCGCCGGGGTCGACCCCCCCAACTGCTTAGCGAGTGGCCGCAGGCTGACTGCGCAACACTGCGCGCCAACCAGTGCCCGGCTCGATGGGGCCGGGCCGCGGCCAAGCCTCATTCCGAGCGCTGCTGCGGGATGCCCGCAAGAAGTGCGCGTACTTCAGTCTCCCGGTACCTGCGGTGGCCACCGAGGGTACGGATCGACGTGAGCTTTCCTGCCTTTGCCCAGCGGGTGACTGTTTTGGGGTCAACCCTGAACATGGTCGCGACTTCTGCCGGCGTTAGCAACGGCTCAGCCTCTGGTGTGCGTGCTGACATGTTGACGGCCTCTCCTCCTGGACCGGTACTGCGATCCCTGCGTTTCCTTGCTGTTCGTGGCTCCCCTAGAGAGCCTGCCTCGGATGTCCTATATAGTCCACTCGGACCATATTGCCATCACCAGCGGTGACAAGTCGACAACCGGGAGCAAAGTTTCTGTGCGAGTCGCGCCGCTTGTCCCCCGCCGTGTACTGTCACGCTGCGTGATTCTAGCGACACGCATCGTCGCAACGGGCGGATTCGGAAAAGTCATCCGCGTCTCCCATCAGCTACTTAGCTCGATTGCCTCCACGTCCTGCAGATCCCTCCTCTTAGCTCGGCCGATCTCCTCCAGGTCGGCGGAGCCTGGCTTAGGCACAAGCCTGGGTCTTCGGACGCCTGACGCTGCTCCACTCGCGCTGGTTACCTCCTTCCGCGGCCCCGGCCATTTCCCGGGCCGGCAGTCGGCCGGAAGGCCGTGCCGACAGCTGGCCGGATGCATGGCGACTGCGCTGATTTGATGCAACCAGCCAAGGTCCGGTAATAATCCCCCGGAGTGCTGCTAGATAATCTGCTTCGGGGCCTTTTGACCGCAGCTTACCGCGGTCCCCGCACGCTCCGTAAGCGACCAGGCACGAACCGGCATTTCCGGAAGATGAAACTGGCGGAAACTCTGGCACATGTCGCGCATTAGGCAGCATGACTAATCGTGACATGCCGTAAGCGTCCGTGCAAAGAGTTACGCGCCGGTAGTGATCCGCGCGCATCCGCTGCGGCCGGCCCGGCCGCTATAGGCTGGTGCCCGATCTTCGCGTCAACGGTGACGCGAGACTGATGTTCAGGAGTTCAGGCCAGTGACTAACGTCTTCGCGGCTCGTTTGGCCGATGGCCAGGCCGAGCATGAGCAGGTCGTCTTCTGCCAGGACGCGCAGTCAGGACTGCGGGCCATCATCGCGATCTACTCCACTGCGCTCGGGCCCGCTCTCGGCGGCACGCGCTTTTACCCCTACCCGGACGAGGACGCGGCTCTCGCCGACGTGCTAAACCTCTCCAGGGCCATGGCCTACAAGAACGCGCTGGCCGGGCTTGACCTCGGCGGCGGCAAGGCCGTGATCATCGGCGATCCGGAGCTGCTCAAGTCCGAGGCCCTGCTGCGCGCCTACGGCCGGTTCGTC
>JASIBJ010000151.1 GCA_030045215.1 Streptosporangiaceae bacterium
AGCCGGTTGCCGAACGAGGCTAGGGGCGCGGACCCGCCGTCAAAGAGCAGGACGCGAGCGTCCTGCGGCCGCGCTCGCCGGAACTCCGACCGCAGCGTCTTGGTGGCCAGCTCGCGGATCTGCCCGGCCAGCTCGACCCCGGTGGGGCCCGCGCCGACAAGCGCAAAGGTGAGCCAGCGGCGCTGCTGTGCGGGGCTCTCCGCAGTCTCGGCTACCTCGAAAGCGCCGAGCACCCGCCTCCTGATCGTCAGCGCATCCGAGATCGTCTTCATCCCCGGTGCGAACTCGGCGAACTCGTCGTGGCCGAAGTAAGACTGCCGCACGCCGGCCCCGACGATGAGGTGGTCATACGGC
The DNA here is from genome assembly GCA_030045215.1 of Streptosporangiaceae bacterium. Next base: position 355 of record JASIBJ010000151.1, read on the forward strand.
ACCTCGAGGTGCCCGCCGCCGGGTCGGCGGCAGAGGACCAGGCGTCTGTCTACATCAATGTCCTGCACCTCAGCCGTCAGGCAGGACACGCTGCGACGGGACCGCAGCAAGCGCCGCAACGGCGCGGTGATCTGGCCTTCGGACAGTATTCCGGTCGCGCACTGATACAGCAACGGCTGGAACAGGTGGTGCGGCTCCCGGTCTATGAGGGTCACCGCATAGGGCCCCTGGCGCAGCGCCCTCGCGGCGAAGAGCCCGGCGAACCCGCCTCCGATGATGACGACCTGCGGCTGCTGTTCCGTACCGGCCATCACACCTCCGCTCGGCTTACTCACCAGGGCCGGTCAGGGGCGGGCTCCGCGCGCTGGCGCGCCGTCATGCTGCTGCCAGGCCCGGGCGCCGGCCGTTGCGGCCGCACGTGTCTGGTCCCATTTGTGCCGGGCAACCTCGCCTGGCGGCACCTCCCGCTCGCGCAGCCACCCGCGGGTAGCCGAGAACACGGCTCGGCCGCCGATGAGTACGCCCGTGATCCCGATCAAGGCACCCACGCTGACCAGCACCGCGCCGACGATGACGGGCGTCGTGTTCAGCTGAAATCCGCCCTGGACCGAGGTGTATCCGCGGCTCATCGCTTCCTTCCCCGTCGCGGGACTGACTGATGCCCACTCTTTCCCGCCGACGGCCGACCGGCATCATCTGCTGAGGGTGATTCGGGGAACGAGGGCAGCCATCAGGCCAGCCCGATCGCCCCGTTCAGCACGAGAATCACCCCGACGGCACCGACGGCGCCGATCAGCAGCACCCGGCCGTGCGCGCCGAGCCAGCCATCCAGCGCCTTCAGCGCGCGCGTCGTCCGCTCCGGGGCGATCAGGTGGACAATCAGCGGCAGCCAGGCAAACACCACATCGATCACGATCACGAGTACCAGCGCCGCCGCGGTCGCGGCCAGATCCTCCTTGTTGGTCGCGATCACCTGGACAGCCGCGACGAAGCCGGCCCCCGGCGCGAACAGCAGGATGCCCACGGCCACGGCGGTCAGCGGTCGCGGATGAGCGGCCATCCGCGCGGCGAGGCCGGGCTTCTTCGGCCCCCCCGGCGGGTGCCGTCGCCGTCTGCGCTCGCGCAGGGTCAGGTAGCCCGCCCCGGCAAGCGCCAGGACACCAAGGCCGAGGCGCAGCCCGTACCGCGGCGTGCGGTGAGTGGGCAGGCTGAGGTCACCCGCTCGCAGCGCCACCAGGATGACCACGCCGCAGACTGCGGTAATCAGCACCGCCCCCGCGAGGTACAGCAGGGTCATCCGGCGCGGGCTGGTAGATCCCAGGTAGACAGCGGCGATGAGGAGCGCAGGCGGGTACAAAGCCCCCAGTGCCGCCAGCCCGGCAGCTTGCTCGTACATTGCCGCCACCCTGGCACCCGCCTGGCCGAGCGGCATCACCCTGCCGGGATGAATCCGGCGAGCCATCTCAGGCCGCTACAACTCGACGCTGGTGCCGGGGACGAGGTAACTGGCCGGGCCCGACGCGGCCGGCGCGACCTTGACCAGGTTCTCGATCAGGCTCGCGCCCTTGTCGTTGAGCAGCGCGTCGTGGATCCAGTACCCGCGATCCGGGGCCGCCGCCCGGATGAAGTCCGCGACCTCGCTGAACTTGAGCCACGTCGCGCTGACGGGTACGAGCAGCACCGGAATCGGTTCCTCCGGCAGCGTGAACGAGTCGCCCGGATGGAAGACCTGGCCATCCACGGCGAAACCGGTGTTGCGGATGACCGGAATAGCCGCGTCGATGATCGCGTGATCCGACCCGTACACGTGCACGTCGAAGCCCGAAGCGGTGACGGCGTCGCCATGTCGCACCGTGTGGACGCGGCCGCCGAACTCGCCGAACCGCCCGGCCACCGTCTCGTTGGCCCACAGCTGGACGCCGGGATCGGCGTCGAGAGCGGCGCGGACGACGCGGTCGTCCAGATGGTCGGGGTGCTCGTGGGTGACCAGAATCGCGCTGGCCCCCGCGAGGACATCAGGACCGGCCCACACGCCAGGGTCGATGACGAGCCGGACATCGTCCTTCTCGAGCCGCACGCAGGAATGGCCGAGCTTGGTGAGCAGCACGTACCGAGCGTAGCCCCGACCGCGCCGCCGGGTAGGCCCCGTCAGCGGGACGCGAGCCCGCGCATCAGCTCCTCAACCAGGCGCCTGGCGTCGCGGGCGTCCGCCTGCGCCTGCCCTGACATGCTGGCCAGGACCGCGCCATCGAGCAGCAGCGTGGCCGCGTCGATATCGGTGTTCTCGCGTAGCTCGCCGGTGGCGACGCCGCGGCGCAGTACCGAGGCGACCAGCTCCCGGCGCGGCCCCAGGACGGTCTCGCGGTACCGGGCCAGCAGCCGGGGGTAGCGCGCGCCCTCCCCCTGCAGCAGCGCGAACAGCCGGGCGCGGCGCGGATCGGAAGCCTCCCG
>JASIBJ010000017.1 GCA_030045215.1 Streptosporangiaceae bacterium
GCCGAGGCGGCCCGCGGTGCGATCCGGCTGAACGGCAGCTCCGACTACGGCTACGTGATGCGCGAGTTTGCGAGCGAATACTCCAGGCAGTTCTCCAAGCGGACCGTCGTGCTCGTGGTTGGTGACGCCCGAACGAACTACACCGATCCGGCTGTCGGCGCGCTCGCCGAGGTGAGCGAACGGGTCGGCAAGCTCTACTGGCTCAATCCCGAGCCCCGGCGGTACTGGAACCAGGGCGACTCGGTCATCTCGCGGTACGCCCCGGTGTGCGCGCAGGTCAGGGAGTGCAGCACGCTGCGGCAGATCGCGGACTTCGTCCGGTCGCTGGCCAGCTAAGCTCCGGCACTGTCGTCGCCCGCGCCGGCGGTCAGGCCGGGCCGTCGGCCGGGCACAGCCTGCTTTCTGGCAGGGTGTGCATATGGCGACTGAATCAACGCATCGCAGCCTCACCGTCGAGCGCGTAAGGGCCGGACGGTTCGCCGCGGTGAACCCTCGCGGCGGCCGGATCCTGTTTGGCATGGGTGACAACGAGGAGTTCACGCCCACGGAACTCTTGCTGATTGCGATCGGCGGCTGCACCGCGATCGACGTCGATCTCCTGACCTCGCGGCGATCCGAGCCTGAGTCATTCGAGATCATCGTCGACGCGGACAAGGTTCGCGACGAGGGCGGCAATCACCTGGCCAATATCGAGGTCACCTACCGGATCTCGTTCCCGCCCGGCGAGGAAGGAGACCGGGCTCGCAGTGTCCTGGCCGAGGCAGTCCGGCAGTCGCATGAACGGCTCTGCACGGTCGGCCGGACGGTCGAACTGCCCACGAAGGTAACTACCCGCATCGAGTAGCCCGCCACTGGCTGGCTTAGCTAGCAGTCAGGGTCGGCTCAGCTTGTCGTCTTCAGCGGCTGGATCGCCTGCGGGAAGTTGAACACCATCTTCATGTCGTATGTGGTCTTGACTTCCTGCAGCCGCGGATAGTTGACGCCGTAGTACTCGGTCTGCCAGTCCTTCAGGTGCGCGTCGATGTAGTTCTGATAGGCCTGCCCGTTGGCGTGCGGGTGGAGCGAGTCGTAATACGACGTCATCCAGTTGAACTGGTTGGTGCGGCCCGCTGCGGAGCCTGGCCAGTTCCAGTCGGTGTAATACTGCGAGACCCAGAGCGCATCGCGGTGCACGAACGCCGTGTCCTGTGCGCCTACTCGGTTCACGGCGCCGCCGAGCGCGTCGAACGAGATGCTCCCGTTTCCGCCGGCCGCCCCTTTCACCTTGCCGAGCGCCTCGATGCCGCGCAGCAGCACGTTGATCCCCGCGCTGTCCAGCGGCTTGGAGAAGAAGTCAGACTTGGCGTACCAGGGCACGCGCTGGACCGTGCCGGCCGGCGGCAGGTGACACGAGCTGTAGTCCTCGCAGCCGGCCTCGGCCAGCATCGCCTCGAGGAAGGTGTTCGGCGCAACGAACTGGCCCGACGGAGGCTCGCCGACTAGGTGGAGGAACTGGTCGAGCAACCGGTCAAGCGACGCGAGCGAACCCACGTACGTCCCGCCGGCGCTGATGCCTGGTGCCCCGCCGGTGTTGGCGCCGAGGTGCATGTTGGCCCACAGGGCATCCGGTGCGTGCGGTGCCCAGGACTGCCACGCACTGACCACCCTGGCCGCGTACTTCCAGTTCCAGCTGTACCCGAACAGGTAGAGGCTGGTGAGGTCATGTGTTGTGAACGTGAACGAGGTCGCGACGCCGAAGTTGCCGCCGCCACCGCCCTGGCTAGCCCAGAACAGGTCGCTGTGGCTGTTCTTAGGGGTGCAGGTCAGCGTGCTGCCGTCCGCCGTGACAATGTCGAGCGATTGAAGGTTGTCGCAGGTCAGGCCGTAGATCCGGGCGAGCACGCCGATCCCGCCGCCGAGGGCCAGGCCAGCCATGCCGACGGTCGGGCAGGATCCGCCGGGCACGGCCTTGCCGTGGGCGGCGAGCCCTGAGTAAAAGTCGATCAGCCTGATGCCCGAACCGACCGTGACGTTCCCCGTCCCGACCTTGAACCCGTGCATCGTGGTGACGTCGATGATCAGCCCGTTGCTAAGGCTGGACCAGCCCTCGTAGCTGTGACCGCCCGATCGCACCCGCAAGGGCAGCGAGAAGTGGGTGCAGAAGCTAAGGCACGCGGCCACGTCCGCCGGCCGTCCGCAGTAGGCGATCCCGGCGGGGCGCAGCGAGTCATATGCCGGGTCGAACAGTTCTTTCGCGGCGTTATAGTCGCGCTGGCCCGGCCGGACGAGCTTGTCGGTCGACAGCTTGTGTTCCAGTGCGAGCCAGTCCTTGTCGGATGGCGTGCTGCTCGGCCCCGCGAGCCAGACCGGCCGGACCGACGTGGTCAGAGCGCTGTCCCGCACGGGAGCAGCCGCCTGCCGTGCCGATGCGGGCTGCCCCAGATACAGGTCTGCGGCCGCCGCGCCGGCGAAGAGTCCGGCCGCGAGCAGCACGTTGCGTCGCGACGCAATCCGGCCGTCGCCGGAATCTGATCCAGGACTGACCGTGTCCGAGCTCTGCTCCATCGTGCCTCCCGTCGACTGAGAGCCCGCGCAGCAAACATCGGTTGCGGCCAGGCAGACAGGCTTGCTGGTCTCGCGCCCCGGCGGCATCCTGCAACGTCTCCTCGGTCATGCGCCGTGCACCGACACGCAGCGTAACGGCAGGAGCCGCCGCCACCCGTGTTCATCGGCCGGCGTTGCGCGCGTTTATCTGGAGCAGATGCCGATCAGCGCCGAGCGCTACGGCCACAACGTCACGCCGAAAGGAGCGCGGCCACGTATTCGCCGAACCGGCGCAGGCTCGTCTCGAAGCCCTTTGCGGCCTCGGAGCTCGAGTACGCCTGCGGCACATTCGTCTGATGGGTGACGACCTCGGTCTGTCCGCCACCGAGATCGGTGAAGGTAATCGTGGTCGTCATGCCGCCCTCGACGTCCGGCTCGATCCATGCCAGCCGCTCCGGCCGACTCACCTCCACGTAGATGGCCCGCATCGTGTGCTGGCTGCCGTCCGCCGCGCTGACCATGACCGTCTCGAATCTCCCACCGGGTCGCAGCTCGACCACGATGCCGTCGAGCGGCGTCGTCGTCCCGTCCGGACCCCAGAAGTGGGTCAGGTGCTCGGGTCTGGTCATGCAGTCGAAGAGCAGCTCCCTGGTGGCCCGATGGACGCGACGGTAGGTGAATTCGCCGGCCTTGGTCATGAGCCCTCGCCTTTCCGGTTGCCCGGCGGACGTCGAGCCCGCAGGGCGGCCAAGTGCTCGTCGAGCCTGTCGTACCGGTCGGCCCACTGCCGGCGATGACGGCCGATCCACTCGGCCGCCTCGTCGAAGCGGGCCGGCTCGAACCGGCACGGCCTGGACTGGGCAACCCTGGACCTGGATATCAGTCCGGCGCGCTCGAGGACCTTGATGTGCTTGGACACAGCCTGCTGCGTAAGCGCGAAAGGCTCGGCCAACTCGCCGACGGTTGCCTCGCCGACCGCCAGCCGGCTGAGAATCGCGCGCCGTGTCGGATCGGCCAGCGCGGCGAACGTGAGGCTGAGTTCGTCGCTGACGACAGTTGTCACGACTGCCCGCTGGAGAGGCGATGCGCTTGCGGGGTGACTCTTCGGGGGTGTCCCTCCGGGGGTTCTGACCGGCGGGTGCTCGGGGGGTATCCCCCCGAGGGTCCTGAATCCGCCGCCATGAGGTCGATTCCTGGTCCCTTGAACAGTCCGTGGGGGACGCGGCGATTCGCGAGGAGCATGATCAGGTCGCGGCTGCGGCCGGCCAGCGGCGCGCCGTTTCCGCGGGTCCAGTCCACGTCGGTCGCCGTCAGCTTGATGCCCTGCAGCGGCACGCCAAAGTACGTCTCGCTGCCGGGGCTGGTGACCGAGTCGAGCACGGTGGTGAGCGCGCGGTCGGCGATGGGGTAATCGAGGGACAGCGGCCAGGTGATGTCGAGGCCGTGGATGACGTCATGGCTCAGGGCGCCAACCAGGCCCCCGCCAGGCGGGCTCCACGGGGTGTCCGCGTTGTCGCGCAGCACGGCCACGAGTTCAGGCTGCGAAAGCTTGCTGTCGCGCTCGGCGATCCCGTCCGAGAACCTGGTGAAGTCACCGCCGCACTCCTCAAGGCCCGCCATGAAGGCCTGCTCGGAAAAGCGGAATGGCATCGTCACGTGCGCCAGCACATGGCCCGGCGTCCAGCCCGTGCACATCGTCGTCCCGCGCCACTGGTCGGCAGTGAGCTGATCGAGGGCGTCGGCCAGGGCCCGTCGCTCGGGAGCAATCAGGTCCATCATCACTGCCTCCTCATACACAGCCAGCTAGTTGTACAACCTTATAGTTTAATAAGTGCCTCACGGTCAGTCAACGCCGGCGGCCGACGGCCAGCGCTTCTCAACACCGGCCGATTGGGCGGTCGGGGGCGGCAGAGCCGCCGGGGCTGAGCCCGGTCCGCCCAATCCGCGCAGGCCGTCAGATAGGCGCTTGCCCGGCCTGGGCTACCTGGCGAGGACCGAACACCGTAGCCTCTGGGCGAATCATTGCTTCAGCCGCAATGACCTGACTTCCGGTGACTGGTCGCCGAGAACCTGGCGGGCTCGCGGAGTGGCGATGGGCCAGCGCGACAGCCAGCACCGCCGCCACGACCGCTGCTATCACGAGGAGCAAGCCTGCGAGCTGCCACCGTCGCGCGCGTCGCGATGAGCGCCGGCGGGTCGCTTGGCTCGGCCGCGGTCCCGGCCCGGATGCCGGCCCACGCTTCACCTTCGGCTGTCGCCTCACCGGCGGCTTTGCCGGGGCCGGTGGCTTTGCGGGGGCGGGTGCGCTGTCGGGGGCCAGCGCCGGGGCGGGTGGCTTTGCGGGGGCGGGTGCGCTGTCGGGGGCCAGCGCCGGGGC
>JASIBJ010000152.1 GCA_030045215.1 Streptosporangiaceae bacterium
AGGCCGTCTTCGCCCCAGCGGTACGCGCGGGACCTGGCCTGGTCGTGCGGCAGGTAGTCCCACGCCTCGCCGTCGGGTGAGTAGTCCTCGCGGACCGTTCCCCACTGGCGCTCGCTCACGTAGGGGCCCCACCGGTACCAGTCCCCGGCCTGCCGGAGCCCGTCCTCGAGCCGCCCGAAGCCGGCCACCCGCTCGCTTTCGGCGCTCACCGGTGGCCGGCCTTGCTGGAACTGCTGCGTGGATTTCTCACTCGAGGATCGTAAGGGAACGAGGTCGGGCCCCGATCATCGTGCCGACCGGCCGCTGGTCACGTCCAGCCGGGACCGCTGCGCGTGTCCTCGATCGCGGCGCGGCGGCGACCAGGGCCGCAGTACGGCGAACGCGGCTACCCTGATGCTGGCGTGACAGCGCGCATGAAATCCCCTCCGATGAATGGCTCATGGCTGATGTGATTACGAGCGCGGCGAACCCGGTCATCAAGCGCGTACGGCTGCTGGCCGACCGCAGGCACCGGCGGCGGGAGTCCGCGTTCGTCGTCCAGGGCATCCAGCCCGTGTGGCAGGCGGTCGAGGCTGGTGCCGACGTGGAGGTGCTGATCGTCGCGCCCGATCTGCTGCGGCACCCGGGGGCCGCCGCCATGGTCGCGGCGCGAGAAGCGGCCGGGGTCCGGGTGGCCAGGCTTTCAGCCGAGTTGTTCGGGCGGATCGCGGACCGGGACGGCCCGTCGGGTCTGGCGGCGATCGTCCGGTCGGCTCCCTCGGCCCTGGCCGACCTGCACGCCGGTGCCGGTGCCGTCTTCGCCGCTCTGCACCAGGTGGGCAACCCGGGCAACCTCGGCACGATCGTCAGGACAGCTAGCGCGGCCGGTGCCGCAGGGGTCATCCTGATCGGCCCGTCGGCCGACCCGTCCGACCCGGCCGCAGTCAAGGCGAGCATGGGCGCGCTGTTCACTATGCCGGTGGCGACGGCTGCGTCTGCGGCCGAGTTCCTGGACTGGGCGGCGGGAGGTGACCTGACCGTGGTCGCCGCGTCGGGCCGGGCGAGCGTGTCGTGCTGGGACGCCGCCCTGAGTCCGCCCCTCGCGCTCCTGCTGGGCAGCGAGGGCACCGGGTTGCCCGACGATCTGCTCGCGGCCGCGGACCTGCGCGTCGCGATCCCGATGACCGGCACCGTCGAGTCGCTGAACCTTGCCGTCGCGGCCGGCATCCTGCTCTACGAGGTCCGCCGCCGCACTCAGCTGCCGCAGCGCTGACACTCGGCGCGACCCTCATCCCGCGCGCTGGCGTTCAGGGTCAAGTGGGGGTCTATCCCCATTGTCGGTGCGCAGCCCCGCCAGAAGACTGGCCAGGACAACGGGGTTCTCGCCGAACCGGCGAGTGCCGACAGACGCGCCAGTACTGAAAGGACTGCGCTGATGGACGCGCTGATTCGGATCAGTGAGGTAAGCAAGCGATACGACAACCGCGGGCCGTTTGCCGTGCAGGACGTGAGCCTGGATGTGGCCGCAGGCGAGGCTGTGGCCATCATGGGCCCATCCGGCAGCGGGAAGTCCACGCTGCTCAACCTGATCGCCGGGCTGGACCGGCCGACCAGCGGGAGCGTTATCGTGGCCGGGCAGCGGATCGACTCGCTGAGCGAGACCGGGCTGGCCAGGTTCCGGCGCCAGCGAGTCGGAATGATCTTCCAGTTCTTCAACCTGCTCGACGACCTCACCGTGGCCGACAATGTGCTGCTGCCGGCTCAGCTAGCGGGCCTGTCCAGGTCCGGTGCCCGGCGCCGGACGGACGAACTGCTTGAGCGGCTCCGGATCAGCGAGCACCGGCAGGCCTACCCGGCCCGGCTGTCGGGCGGGGAACGGCAGCGAGTGGCGATCGCACGGGCACTGGTGAATTCGCCCGAACTGCTGCTGGCCGACGAGCCCACGGGGGCGCTGGACACCACGACCGGCGAAGAGATCGGCGCGTTGCTGCGGGAGCTGAACCGGGCCGGCCAGAGCATGATCATGGTGACGCACAACCCGGACCTGGCCGCGCGGTACGCGGGCCGGACAGTCCGGATAATCGACGGCCGCGTCGCCAGTGACTCGACGGCCGCCTGCGGGCGCGACCTGGCCGCGGACGAGTACCTGGCCGGGGCCGGACACGACGGGGACGCCGCGACCGCCTGGCCCCGGCCATGAGCGGGCGGCCGGTCATGCGGGCGGCGTCCGGCGGGGTCACCAGGCACCGGGCGCAGACGTTCGTGATCTTCATGGTGCTGCTGATATCGACAGCCTCGGCCACGCTCGGGCTGGCCCTGCTGGCCACGGCGAGCGGGCCGTTCGGGCACGCGTTCACGACGCAGCACGGCGCGGACGCGGCCGTCGGCGTCAACCCGGCACGCGCCTCCGACGCGCAGCTCGCCTCCACCCGCAAGGTGGCCGGGGTGACCGCCGCCGCGGGCCCGTTCGGCGCCGCCATCGTGACGCTATCCAGCCAGGGCGTCTCCCTGCCCGGCACGCTGGTGATCGGCCGGGCATCGGCTGGCGGCCCGCTCGACGACCTGACACTGCAAAGCGGGCACTGGCCGACGACCCCGGATCAGGTCGTGCTGTCGGAGAACATGGGCTTCTTCCCTAACCCGGGCGCGCAGATGACGGTGCCGACGGCGCCAGGCAAGCCTGCGCTCACGGTCGTCGGCATTGCGAACTCGATCACGAACACGGCTGACGCCTGGGTGCTGCCATCCGAGATCGCCGCGCTGCGGTCGCCCGGGCAGCCCCCGGCCGCGCAGATGCTGTACTCGTTCTCGACCGCGGCGACCGCCGCGCAGATCCGCGGCGACGTCGCGGCCGTCGCCGCGGCGCTGCCCGCCGGGGCGGTCGGCGGCTACTCGTCCTGGCTCACGGCCAAGCAGTCCGCGACCGGGAACGGCTCGATTCTGTCGCCGTTCGTGGATGCGTTCGCGCTGATCGGTCTGCTCATGGCGGTGCTGATCGTGGCCAATGTCGTGAGCGGTGCGGTCGTGGCCAGTTACCGGCGGATCGGCGTGCTCAAGAGCATCGGCTTCAGTCCCGCGCAGGTGATCGTCGCGTACGTGACCAGGGCCGGTGTGCCCGCCGTCGTCGGCACGCTCGTCGGCCTGGTCCTCGGCAACGTGCTGGCCATTCCGGTGCTGCGCAAGTCGGCGCAGTCGTTCCGGGTCGGGAGCCAGATGGTTCCGCTCTGGGTCGAGGTGGTGACCCCGCTGGTGATGATCGGGCTGGTGGCGCTGACCGCGCTGGTGCCAGCGCTGCGGGCCGGGCGGCTTTCGGCAGTGCAGGCCATCGCGATGGGGCAGGCGCCTCGCCAGGGCCGTGGCTATGCGGCGCACCGGCTCGCCAGCCGGCTACGGCTGCCGCGACCGGTCACCATCGGGCTGGCCGCGCCGTTTGCCCGGCCGGCCAGGACGCTCGGCACGCTGGCGGCGATCATGTTCGGGGTCACCGCCGTGGTGTACGCGGTCGGTCTGGACGCCTCGCTGTCGAAGTCCGAGCAGGGCCAGTCACTGGCGGCGACCGCTCCCGTGCAAATCCAGCTGGCCAACGGCAACGGGATCCGCCCTGGCAGCAGCCAGGACAAGGCCGTGCGCACTGCGCTGGCCAGGCAACCAGGAACGCTGCACTCGGCCGCGGTCGACTACACGCAAGTCGGCATCGCGGGCCTGACGACACAGGCGCAGGCCCAGGTCTACCTGGGCAGTTCGGCCTGGGTCGGCTACGACCTGATCAGCGGCCACTGGTTCAGCCGGCCGGGGCAGGTGGTCGTCAACACCGCCTACCTCACGCAGACCGGCCTGGCGGTGGGCGACGCGACGACGATCTCGGCCGGCGGCAAGACGGAGACCGTGCGGATCTCGGGTGAGATCTTCGTGCCGGGGAGCTCGCCTCAGCTGATGACGAGTTGGCAGACCCTGGGTCCCACGGCTGCGCCGCCGCTGTCTATCGCGCAGTACGTCGTCGGACTCAGGGCGGGCGTCAACGTGAACTCCTACGTGACGTCGGTCCAGCAGTCCCTTGGCAGTCAGTACTCAGCCAACGGGCCCGAGGCCGGCGGGCAGTTCTACCTGATCGCCGATTCGCTGATCGCCATGCTGACGCTGATGATGGCTGTGGTGGCCGGGCTCGGCGTGCTGAACACGGTGCTGCTCGGCACCCGGGACCGGGTGCGGGACCTGGGCGTGTTCAAGGCGGTCGGGATGACGCCGAGGCAGACGATCGCGATGGTGATGTGCTGGGTCGCGGGACCGGCGATCGCTGCCGCGGTGATCGCGGTGCCGGTTGCCCTGCGACTGCACTCGGGCACGATCACGGCCATGGGCAACGCCGCCTACACGGCTCTGCCGGCCAGCCTCCGGGATGTCTACCACCCGGTCGAGATCCTCCTGCTGGCCGCTTCCGGACTGGTGATCGCGGCGCTCGGCGCCCTCCTGCCGGCTAGCTGGGCCGCCAAGGCCAAGACGGCGACCGCCCTGCGGGCCGAGTAGCCACGTCCGGGCCCTGGCCCGGCTGGACCGAACGTCATTCCGCTTGGCAGGATCGGGATAAGGACGGAAAGACCGGGCGAGAGGGAGCTACCGTACATGGGCGGAGTGCAGACCGAGGTTGAGGCGGCAGAAGTAGGACTCGACCAGGCCCGGCTGGAGCGGATCGACAAGCACTTCGCCCGGTACGTCGACCGGGGACGGCTCGCGGGATGGCTGATCACGGTCAGCCGTCACGGAAAGCTCGCGCACGTATCGACCTACGGCCGGCGCGACCTGGAAGCCGGGCTGCCAGTGGAGCCGGACACCCTGTGGCGCATCTACTCGATGACCAAGCCCATCACCTCGGTCGCCGCGATGATGCTCTACGAGGAGGGCGGCTTCCAGCTGACCGACCCGGTGAGCCGCTACATCCCGTCGTTCGCCGACTGCCGCGTGTTCACCGGAGGGTCGGACATCCGCTACGTCACCGAGCCAGTCACGGAGCCGATGCGGATCTGGCACCTGCTCACGCACACCTCCGGGCTGACGTACGGGTTCCACCGCTCCCACCCGGTCGACGCCATCTACCGGGCCAACGGCTTCGAGTGGGGGAGCCCGCGCGACACCGACCTGGCCGGCATCTGCGACCTCTTCGCGGGGATGCCGCTGCTGTTCCAGCCGGGCTCGGAGTGGAACTACTCGGTCTCCACCGATGTCCTCGGCCGGGTGGTCGAGGTCGTGTCGGGCCAGCGGCTTGACGAGTTCTTCGCGGAGCGGATCTTCCGGCCGCTCGGCATGACCGACACCGCGTTCTGGGCCGGACCGGAGGAGGCCGGGCGGCTGGCGGCGCTGTATTCCCGCGGCGCCGAAGGCAAGGCCACCCGGATGGACGCGATGGGCAAGGCCGCCCTCAGGGAACCGGTCTACCTCAGCGGCGGCGGCGGGCTGGTCTCCTCCGCGGCGGACTACCGCCGGTTCACGGAGATGCTGCTGCACCGGCCGGACAGCCCGGCAGGCGAACTGGACGGCGTCCGGCTGCTCGGCCCGCGGACCGTTGCCTACATGACCATCAACCACCTGCCGGGCAACGCGGACCTGGACAGCGTCGGCCGGCCGCTGTACGCCGAGTCGATCTTCCGGGGGGTTGGCTTCGGGCTCGGCTTCGCCGTGCAGCTTGACCCGGCCGCGTCCAAGACGCTGTGCTCGGCCGGGGAGTTCAACTGGGGCGGCGCCGCCTCCACCACGTTCTGGGTCGACCCGGCAGAGCAGCTCACGGTCAGCTTCTTCACGCAGCTGATGCCCTCAAGCGTGTACCCGATCCGCCCGCAGCTGCGCCAGCTCGTGTACCAGGCCCTGGTCGACTGACGTCCTGTGCGCCACGACCGTCGTGATCCGGCCGGGCAGCGTGCGTGCGCCAAGACGTCCCGGCCGACGCCGGCGGCAGCTGGCACGTTGCCCGCTACCGTGAGCTGGCGATCCGCACCCAGGCGGCGGTGTCCGGCGGCAGCAGGCCCGTGCTGAGCGGGCCGCTGGCCAGCAATATCTCCTCGTGCGCGGGCAGCGGCACGGGCCGCGCCGACAGGTTCACCACGCACCCGAATCCACCCGGCCGGCTGAAGGCAAGCACACTCTCAGGGGCATCGAGCCAGGCCAGGTTGTCGGCGCCGAGCCGGTCTCGGGTTTTGCGCAGCCGGAGCGCAGCCCGGTACAGCTCGAGCATCGAGTCCGGATCTCCGCCCTGGCGGTCCGCGGCCAGCTCCCGCCAGGCCGGGGGCTGGGGCAGCCACGGCGGCGTCCCGCCCGGCGGGCCGAATCCGAACCCGGCCGCCCCGGCCTGCCATGGCAGCGGCACCCGGCAGCCGTC
>JASIBJ010000153.1 GCA_030045215.1 Streptosporangiaceae bacterium
CTATGCGGCCGGCACTGGCACCGAATACTCGGCCCTGGTCGCTCTGGCGGGCGCCCGTCTGCTGGTGCCGGTGGTTGCCGTCCGCGCCGATGACCTCGCAGCTGGCGATGTGCCCGTTCCCGGCGGCCAGGACGTCCCTGGCCACACCGGCCCGCGCGGCCAGGCTTCCGCTGGGGCGCAAGGTACGGAGCCAGGGCGCTCGCAGTCGGCCAGCCACCTCGGCGCCGGGAAAGCCACCGAAATGGCCGTGCCCGCCATCGTGGGCCATGACGGCCGGCGGGCCCTGCCGGCATTCACCTCGAAGGAGACACTCCGGCGCTGGCAGCCTGACGCGAGGCCGGTGCCGGTGCCGGCGGCAGGCGTGTGGCAGTCCGCGCTTCAGGAGTCGCAGGCCGTGATCATCGATGTCGCGGGTCCGGTGCCGCTGGCGGTCGAGGGGGCCAGGCTCGCGGCACTGGCCAGCGGCGCCGCCCTCCCGCACCTGCATGAGGACCCCGACGTCCGCGCCGCGGTGGCGGCCGCCGCTGCCGCCCGGCCGCCCGGCCTGCGTATCCGCCTGGGTCCGCCTCAGGGCGACGCCGACTTCACCCTCGAGCTGACGCCCGCCGACCCGGCCGGGTCCCTGGTCGTGACCGGCGAGGCAGCCAGGGCATTCGCTGATGACGTGGCAACGCGGCTGGGCGATCGGGTCAGGCGCGGGATCGCGCTGGTGATCCCGAGCGAAGCGCGGGGAGGCCGGCGCCGACAGGGCTGACCAGGCGGCGATGGACGGGTTTGATCGAGCCGGGCCAGGCCGGCGGCTGGCCGACCGGACTAGCATCACGATGCGTGCAGGCAGAAAGCCTCTCGCAGGTCGCCGACGAACTCTATGGGCTGGTCCCTGGCCAGTTCACCGCGGCCAGAGACGAGTACGCCCGGCAGGCTAGGGCAGCCGGGCAGCGTGAGACCGCGGCAGACATCAAGAAGCTGCCCCGGCCCACAGCCGGTGCCTGGCTGGTGAACCAGCTGGTCCGCGGCGCGTCGGCCCAGTTGGATCAGCTGTTCGAGATCGGCCAGTCGCTGCAGGACGCGCAGCGTGAGCTGGATGGCGACCGGCTGCGCGAGTTGTCGGCCCAGCGGCGGCAGGTCATCACCGAGCTGGTGCCGGAGGCTGCCCGGCTCGCGGCCGCCCTGGGCCAGCCGGCCAGCGCGGCAGTGCTGGGGGAGGTCCGGGCGACGCTGGAGGCCGCCCTGGCCGACCCCGCGGCCGGAGAGGCGGTCAGGTCCGGTCGGCTCGCCAGGGCGCTGACGTACGCGGGCCTGGGTGAGGTCGACCTGACGGCCGCGATGGCAGGCCCGCCCCCGTCGGCGCAAGCAGCGCGGGAAGGGCGCACCCCGGCCCATGCGGGCCGAGTCCCGGTCAGCAAGGGGGGCCAGCCGCGCGGCCAGGAGGCCGTTGACGAGGGCGCCGAGGCGAAGGCCGCGCTCGCACGGGCAGCCGTCAGCGAGGCCGAGGCCGCTGTGCAGGCCGCGGGAGCGACTGCGGCGGAGGCTGAGGCTCGGGTCGCCAGCCTGGTCGAGCAGCGCCAGTTCCTGCGGCGCCGGATCGAGCACCTGGAAGGCGAGCTGGATCAGGCGACGTCCGAGAGCGCTCGGCTCGCCCGCGACGGCAAACAGGCGCAGCGTGACCTCGAAATTGCCGCCAAGAAGCTCGCAGCGACCCAGCGCCAGCTAGCCAGGGCAAGGGAACGAGCCGACTCCGGATGACGGTCGCACGCTGGCCCGCGCCGCCCGCAGGGCACTCCGCGGCAGCACTGGCCGGACGGCACCGGAGCACGATGATGGCCGGACCGCACGACAATCGGGCCGGGCAGCCGGCCGCCTGCCGTTGGCGCCCTTATCGCTGGCGGACAGAGTACCGGCGGCGCAGCGCGACCATTCCCGTCATCACGCCGACCCCGGCCACCGCGAGGCCAGCGGTCGCCAGGCCGGTATTCGTTTGCGTCGAGGTCGTACCGTCGCCCGTCGGCACGCCGACTCCTGGCTTCGGCAGCGTGGTGACGGTCAGCGTCGCCGACGCCGAGCTGCCGTCGGAGCAGTCCATGTCGACCGAGTAGGTGCCGGGCCGGATCCTGGTCGACAACGAGACCGTGGCGTTGAAGACGCCCGCGGCTGCCTCCTTGTCCATCGGGATCTGCTCCGGCAGGCCCAGCGGGGTGCCGAACAACGTCGCCGACGCCGTGTCGAGGCTCGCGCAGAACACCTGGAAGGTGACCGAGCTGCCGGCAGTAGCGCTGCTTGGACTCACCGTCCCGGTGGCGCCGCCTCGGGGAATGGCCGTGGCGCCCTGGGCGGGCGAGGCGGTGGTCGTGACGAGAGTTCCCGCCCCGGCCACGGCGGAGCCGAGCACAAGCACGCTCGGCCCGACGGCAGCGGCGAGCTGCCTGATCAGGCGCATTTACGTTCCTCCCCCGAAGACCGCTAAGCACCACAAAAAGGCACCGGCCGACAGCGGGTAGCGGCAGGTGCAAGACTGACGACTCCCCGTATGGCGAGGCAGGAATACCCGGCGGCCTGCCGGGCAAACGCTGGCCGGGCGGGCATGGCAGGATCGGCTGCATGCTGCGATGGCTGACTGCCGGGGAGTCACACGGGCGTGCCCTGGTGGCGGTCTGCGAGGGCATCCCGGCCGGGGTGGAAGTCACCACGGCCGACCTGGCCGCGGCCCTAGCCCGGCGCCGGGCAGGTTACGGCCGCGGCGCCCGAATGAAATTCGAGCAGGACGAGGTCGAGCTGACCGCCGGGGTCAGGCATGGCCTGACGCTCGGCGGCCCGATCGCGATCCGGATCGGCAACACCGAATGGCCGAAATGGGAGACCGTCATGTCGGCGGATCCGGTGGCGGAGGACGTCCTGGCCGCACAGGCCCGCAATGCCCCGCTGACCCGCCCCCGGCCGGGACACGCTGACCTGGCAGGCATGCAGAAGTACGGGCACGACGAGGCCAGGGCCGTCCTCGAGCGCGCGAGTGCGAGGGAAACCGCGGCCAGGGTCGCGCTGGGCGAGGTCGCGCGGCGGCTGCTGCGCCAGGTCCTGGAAGCCGAGATCGTGAGCCACGTGGTCGCGCTCGGATCGGTTAGCGCGCCGCCCGGATCGATACCCGCCCCCGAGGACCTCGCTGCGATCGACGCCGATCCGGTGCGGTGCCTCGATCAGGCCACGAGCGCGGCCATGCAGGCCGAGGTCGATACGGCGCGGATGGACGGGGACACCCTCGGCGGCGTGATCGAGGTCGTCGTTCACGGCCTGCCGCCGGGTCTTGGCAGTCACGTGCACTGGGACCGGCGGCTCGACGGCCGCCTGGCCGGGGCGCTGATGAGCATCCAGGCCATCAAGGG
>JASIBJ010000154.1 GCA_030045215.1 Streptosporangiaceae bacterium
GACAAGCTGGACAGGCAGGCTCGCGACGCGCTGTCTGCTGGCCGCGAGGATCTCGCCCGCGAGGCGCTTCAGCGCAAGGCCGGGATCAATCAGCAGCTGGTGGACCTCCAGACGCAGTACGCCTCGCTTCAGGGCGAGGAGGAGAAGCTCAGCGGGGCCGCGCAGCGCCTGCAAACCAAGGTCGACGCCTTCCGGACCAGGAAGGAGACCATCAAGGCCACCTATACCGCAGCCGAGGCACAGACCCGGATCAGCGAGGCCTTCACCGGGATCTCCGAGGAGATGGGCGACGTCGGCCTGGCGATTCAGCGGGCCGAGGACAAGACCGAGCAGATGAAGGCCAGGGCGGGCGCCATCGACGAGCTGATGGCTTCGGGCGCGCTCGACGACCTCGTGGGCGGCAAGCAAGACGATATCCAGGCTGAGCTCGACCGGATGGGCGCAAGCACCGGCGTGGATCACGAGCTCGAGCGTATGAAGGCCGAAATCGCCAGCAGTGCCCCCAAGCAGATCGAGGGTGCCCAGACGAGTGCATCCGACGCTGAGCCGGCCAATGCCCAGGTAGTGGATCAGGTCGGTGAAGGCGAATGATCGTCCGCATCTTGGGTGAGGGTCAGCTTGAGGTGCCTGAGTCTGCGGTGGCGGAGCTCAACCAGCTCGACAGCGACCTGGAGAGCGCGGTCGAGCGCGATGACGAGCCTGCTTTCCATGCGGCTCTCCACGCACTACTCACCCGGCTGAGGGAGGTCGGCTCGCCGGCGGATCCTGACACCCTCGAGCCGTCCGGCCTGATCGTCCCGCAAGATGACGCAACCATGGCGGAGGTACACAAGCTGCTGTCCGACGAAGGCCTCATACCCGGCTAATCGCGGTCAGGCAGGGGAACGAGAACGGCCGTGATGCCGTTGACAGTAAGGGAAGCTGTCAGTACGGACAGCTGCCTTGCAGGAAGTTCAGAGGGCCCGTTCAGGCAACGCTGAGCACTGCGCTACATGATATGTAATGAAGTAACGGGTGGCCGGGAGTCGGCCCCCAGGGAAAGGGAGGCGGCGCCGATGGCGCGCACTCGCTACGCGTCCGATCCGGGCCTGATTGCGCGGATGGGCGCAACCATGTTCCTGATGGGTCTGCTGTTCGTCGGCTTTGGTGCTGCGATCGTCGTCCTCATCGACGCGTACGCCCACCGCCACGGTGGCTCGACAAGCCCCGATGTCCTGATCATCTTCGCCGCGCTGATCGGCGTGGGCACTGCGGTCGCGTCCTACTACTGGTCCGACAAGATCGCGCTGCGCACCTCGGGCGCGCGGCTGGTGAGCCCCAACGACTCACCGGACGCAGCACGGTTGCATGGCATCGTGGACCGCCTGTGCGCGCTGGCGGACATGCCCAAGCCGCGGGTGGCAATCGCGCCGACATCAATGCCGAACGCCTTCGCGACCGGGCGCAATACCAAGGTGGCCGTCCTCTGCGCGACCAAGGGCATCATGGACAAGCTGGACAATGAGGAGCTTGAGGGCGTCCTGGCGCACGAGATGTCGCATGTCGCGCACAAGGACGTCGCGGTCATGACGGTGGCCTCGCTGCTCGGCATCATCGCGGCGCTGATGGTACGGTTCGCGTTTTACTCCGAGCTGTTCGGGGGCCGGGGCCGCAATAACCAGAGTGCCCTGCTCATCATCCCGATCATGCTGCTGAGCATGGTGGTTTACGCGATCAGCTTCCTGCTGATCAGGATGCTGTCCCGGTACCGTGAGCTGTCGGCGGACCGGTCCGGCGCCCTGCTGACCGGCCAGCCACGGGCCCTGGCCAGCGCGCTGGTGAAGGTGACCGGCGACATGGGCAGGATCCCGATGAAGGACCTGCGTGCGGCCGAGCCGCTGAACGCGTTCTTCTTCGCGCCCGCGCTG
The DNA here is from genome assembly GCA_030045215.1 of Streptosporangiaceae bacterium. The sequence continues at coordinate 1,908 of JASIBJ010000154.1, forward strand.
CGGCCGAAGCGCCCGGGGCAGCAGCAGGGCGTAGCCGAGATCTTCTCGACGCACCCGTCGCTGGAGAAGCGCCTGGCCCAGCTGGACAAGATCTCCAAGCAGCTCAGCAGGTAACACCGGGCCCGTCCCGGCGGGCGGGCCCTCGGCTTGGGCCAGTGCGCCGGGCGGGCCCTCAGCTTGGGCCCGCCCGCCGGGCGCGCCGATTTTGCTTAGCCTGGGCGGGCCTGGCCTTAGCCCGGGCGGGCCGATTCGCTGGAGGTAATCAGGTGGGATTCCTGGATGCGCTGCTAGGCCGGACGAAGCCGGTGCCGCCGAACCTGGACCAGCTCTTCGCCCTGCCAGGGGCGCTGCTCACGCTCGAGGCCGGCACCGATTTCCGGCCGACCGGCGCGGGGTCGGTGTGTTTCCGCGCCGCTGAGGGCCGGGCGTTCAGGGACATCGAGCAGAACGTCCGCGAGCTGTTGAGCATGGACAAGGACAGCAATCCCGTTGAGGTGTCGACCGACTCCTACGGCTTCACCTGGCTGGTGAGCCGGCACTCGCCCGACGACGCCGAGGGCCTGGTGACCGACCTGCACGCGGTGAACTCGTCGCTGGAGCTCGGGGGCTTCGGGCCGCAGCTGCTGTGCACGATCCTGGCCTGCCGCGACTCCGGCGGTCGTTCGCTCGGGCTGGTCTACCTCTACAAGCGCGGCACGTTCTACCCGTTCGCGCCGCTCCCTGGCGAGCGCCGGGACAATGCGCTCGAGCTTCAGATCCGGGGCGCGCTTGGCGACGACCTCAAGATCGAGCCGGACCTGAACCGGTGGATGCCGATCTGGGGCGCGCCCGGCCTGTAAGCACGCCGCGAGCGGGCCGGGGAGACCCGACGCTCATAAAGGCAGGGCGAGCATCTGCTCCAGCGCCGTTCGTGCCTCCTCGGCGCTCTTGTCGTCCACGCTGATCCGGTTCGGCACCTGCCCGGCCACCAGCGACTCCAGCGCCCAGACCAGGTGCGGCAAGTCGATCCGGTTCATCGTCGAGCAGTAGCAGACGGTCTTGTCGAGGAAAACGACGGTCTTGTCCGGGTTGGCG
>JASIBJ010000155.1 GCA_030045215.1 Streptosporangiaceae bacterium
TCCGTGCGCCACGACAGCATGGTGCCGTGACAGACATCCTGGTCATCGACGACGAGCCGCAGATCGTCCGGGCGCTGCGGATCAACCTGCGCGTCCGGCAGTACGAGGTGCATACGGCCGGCTCAGCCAGTGAGGCGCTGGAACTGGCCGCCAAGCATCCTCCGGACCTCGTCATTCTCGACCTGGGCCTGCCGGACATGGATGGCGTCGAGGTCATCCACGGCCTGCGCGGCTGGACCGATGCCCCGATCATCGTGCTGTCCGGGCGGGCCGACAGTACCGACAAGGTCGAGGACCTGGACGCCGGGGCCGATGACTACGTGACCAAGCCGTTCGGCATGGATGAACTCCTAGCCCGGATGCGCGCCGTCAGCAGGCGGGCCAGCGTGGACAGTGACACCCCGCAGGTCAAGCTCGGTGACCTGATCGTCGATCTGGCCGCCAAGCGCGTCATTCACGCCGACGACGCGGGCTCGGCCGACATCCGGCTGACACCAACCGAGTGGCACCTGCTCGAGGTGCTGCTGCGCAACCCCGGCAGGCTGATGAGCCAGCAGCAACTGCTGGCCGACGTCTGGGGACCGGGCTATGCCGACGCAACCGGCAATCTCCGGCTGTACATGGCCCAGCTACGGCGCAAGCTGGAGCCCGACCCGGCCCGGCCGCGCTGGCTCCTGACCGAGCCGGGAATGGGCTATCGCTATCAACCCGACCCAGATAACGCGTTGGGGTCCCCGCCGCCTGGGTGAACTCACTCGGCCCGCCCGCCGCGGCCGTGCCTGACGACAGCGGGGACGTCGCGATCGCCTACGCCGGTGACCTGGCAGAAGGTAGGCGCCGGGGTTTAGCCGACCTGTCCGGCGGGGGGGTCCTGCCCCGCCGGGGCGCTCTCCGAGAGCGTGGTCATGCTCGCGAGCTGGTACCGCAGCCGGCAGATGACCACGTTCCTGGTGCCGCGCTGGATGGCCTGCTCGAGCACGAACCCCCGCTGGTTGTACAGGATCCTCTGCCACGGGTGAGTCGGCTGTACCTCCGGAATCAGCACAACAAGCTGGTCGTAAGAGGCCGCCTGCTCGAGTTCGCGCAGGAAGCTCACCACGGGCGGGCCGAGTGAACGCCGGGTGCTGCGCAGCGTCAGCAGCGGGACGTTCGGGTGCCATGCCTCCCACTGTTCGCGGAAGCGGGCGTCGGCCGCGGCCTCCTCAGGCTCGGCATAGGTGACCGTCACCGCGATCACCTCGTCGCCGAGCGACAGCGCCGCCGAGATCGCTTCCGCGGTCAGCCTGGACATGCTGCCCACCGGCACGATCACGAGCGAGCTGCGGGGCCGCGGTGGCGCAGGCTGCTGGCCGATTTGCAGCGCGGTGCCGATGCGGACGTAGGCCGCGTGCACGCGGCTGAACATCAGCACGAGCAGGGGAATGACGATGACGATCAGCCAGGCGCCTTCGGTGAACTTGCTGATCAGCTCGACGGCCAGCGCCGCCAGCGTGAACACCGCGCCGACGCCGTTGATGACGGCCCGGCCCTCCCAGCCCGGCTGGCGGTTGACTCGCCAGTGCCGCACCATCCCGGCCTGCGAAAGGGTGAACCCGACGAAGACCCCGATCGCGAACACCGGTATCAATGCCTGGGTATTGCCCTTCGACACCACCAGCAGGATTGCGGCCACCACTGCCAGCACCACGACGCCGTACCGGTGCACCTGACGCTGCGCTCGCAGGAAGAACAGGTGCGGCAGGAAGTTGTCGGTGGCAAGCAGCGAGGCCAGCACCGGCAGTCCGCCGAATGAGGTGTTGGCGGCCAGCGCCAGCAGCACCGTCGTGACCAGCTGGATCGCATAGAAGGCGAAGTTGTGCCCGAGGGAAGCCTCAGTGAGCTGAGCGAGCGAGGTAGTAGTCGACGAGGGATAGGTGTGGTACTTCTGCGCCAGCACGGCGATGCCGATCAGCATCAGGCCGAGGATCACGCCGAGGCCTACCTCGGTGTGCTGGGCCCGGCGCGCCCGGGGCTTCCTGAACTCCGGCACCGCGTTCGCGATCGCCTCCACCCCGGTCAGCGCCGAGCAGCCGGAGGCGAACGCCCTGAGCAGCAGCAAAATCCCCACCGTCACCGGCACCGATGAGACCGACCCTTGGGGAAACGGGAGCGGATGCGATCGCAGCAGGCCGCCGATGATCACTGCGAAGATACCGGCGATGAAAATCAGCGTCGGGGCGATGAACAGCCGCGCCGACTCGGCGACACCCCAGAGGTTGGCCGCGGTGATGAAGCCGAGCACTGCCAGGCACAGGTACACCCGGTCTGGGTACAGCGCGGGGTACGCGGAGGTCAGCGCCTCGACCCCGGCCGACACCCCGACCGCCGCGTTGAGGATGTAGTCGACGACGAGAGACGCTGCCGCCATCAGGCTCGGCCGGACCCCAAGGTGCGCCTTGGATACCGCGTACGCACCGCCACCAGTCGGGAACGCCTCGATGACCTGACGGTAGGACGTCACCAGCACGGCCAGCAGCAGCACGATCGCCAGCGTGACCGGCAGGGTGTAGTGCAGCGCAATCGCGCCAGCTGTCGCCAGCACGATCAGGATGGCCTGCGGCCCGTACGCCACCGACGACAGCGCGTCCAGCGAGAGCGCCGCCAGGCCCTCCAGCGCGGTCAGCCGGTGCCGTTCCTCCTCGGGCAGCTTGCCACCGTCGGCCTCAGCAGCCACGGGTGCATCCGGCCGGGCAGTTCATGACTGCCAATACAAGCATGCTGAAAAACGACACGCCGGGCTGACCCTTCTGTCACCCCCGCAGGTCATGGGCAGTGCCCGGCAGATCCCAGCTCAGGCCAGTACCGCGATCGCGATGGCGGCGAGCACCACGGCGACGACCACGACGATAAGCGCCATCTTCGCCACGCTCCGGCCGGAGGCGCCCATGTCCCAGGGCCGGTTTGGCTCGGCCTCACGCTCGGCGAACGCGCGGAACTGCGCAGTGCTGGCCGAGACGTCCGGCGTCGCCCGGAACTCGCCCGAGTTCATCGGCCGGCCGGGTCGGGTCACGGGATCCTCGTAACGCTCGGTCATGGCCGTCACTTTAGCCGAAGCTGCAGGCAGACGACCCCTAGTTCCCCGCAAACACCAAAAAAGATATTTCGCCTATATATATCCACGCCGGATAAACCATTACTTCTCCGTCAGCCGCCGTGATCCGGGGCCAGCAAGTCGTGCCTATTCACCAGCCGCGAGAGCACGATGACGCTCCGGGTACGCACGACGAAGGGTTCCGCCCCGATCCGCTCCACGACCTGCTCGAAGTGGCGGACGTCTGAGGCCCGGATGTGCAGCAGCGCGTCCGCATCGCCGGTGATCGTGCAGGCGTCGGTGACCTCCGGATACTTCGCCACGGCCGAGGCGATGTCGGCAGGGGAGGTACGGCCACGGCAGAACAGCTCGACATACGCCTCGGTTGTCCAGCCGAGCGCGAGCGGGTCCACCTGCGCCGAGAAGCCGGTGATCGCGCCCGCGGCGAGCAGCCGGTCGACCCGGCGCTTGACCGCCGAGGCCGACAGCCCCACATTGGCCCCCACTTCGGCGTAGGTGGCCCTGGCGTCCTCGACAAGCGCCGCGACTATCCGCTTGTCCAGCTCATCGACCGGCATGGCGGTGCCCATCACGCTGCTATCCGGTCAGCGCGGTGCGCAGGGCGGCCAGATCCGCCGGCCGCAGGCCGTGTGCGAGCAGGTAGCCGTCCACCGAGCCGTACGCGCTCCTGGCCGACGCGAGCACATCCGTAATCAGCCGGGGCGGGCTGAGGATAAGCTCCTCGGTCAGGTTGTCGCCGAGGCCGGTACTCGCGCGGAGCTGGCCAATCGCCGCGGTCCGCTGCGGGTCCAGGTAGCTGGCGCTCAGCGCATAATCGGCGGCGATGAACTCGCCGGGCACGCCGAGCACATCCAGGATCATGGCGATCACGATCCCCGTTCGGTCCTTGCCCGCGCTGCAGTGCACGAGGGCCGGGAAGGCCCGGGCCGCGCACAGCGGCCTGATCGCATCGGCGATGGCGCCACCGCACTCGTGGACCACGTAGGCATAGACGGCATCTAGCTCAAGCGGCAGCCCTTGCAGGTCACCGCCAAGGATGGAAACGTGCGTGTGCCGGACATCAAGTTGATCAACCGGGCTGGGGGCTATCTCGGCCTCGACGTGGGTACGAAGGTCGATGATTGTCCTCAGGCCCAGCTGGCTCAGGGCGGCGACGCCCCGGCCGTTCAGCTGGTGCAGCGCATCGGAGCGGTACAGCCTGTGCCAGGGGATCTCCCCGGCGGCCGTCGGGTATCCGCCCAGATCACGGAAGTTGAACAGCCCGGGCACGGCGATCCGCCGCCCTCGCGCGAGCGCCAGGTCCTGTGCCCGCCGTTCAGCGTCCCCGGCAATCTGCGTCAATGGCCCTCCGATCCGCTCGCTCGTGCTCCCTGGCACGATCTCATACTGGCGCAGCCGGGCTGCACGCTGCCCGGACGCCCTCGGCGCCCTCGGCGGATACTTCCCCGGCTGGCCACCCGGCGTTCGCTCAGTTGTAAGCGCGGATAGCGGGCGCTGGCCTGCGCAGTAGAGTCGCATACTGGTTAGCCCGGCTTCTTAGCCCGGCTTCGAGCCGCTCGGGAGGACGCCCGATGACCAGACTCGGCGGGATGTACGGCCCGGATGCCACCTTCCTGGGCGTGGAGCGAGCCGATCTGGCCGATCCGGCCTCGTGGGCCGGCACGGACATCATGATCATCGGGGCGCCGTTCGACGGAGGCACATCGCACCGGCCGGGGGCCAGATTCGGACCTCAGGCCATCAGGTTCACCGACTACCTGCCGCACGATGG
>JASIBJ010000156.1 GCA_030045215.1 Streptosporangiaceae bacterium
CGCCCGGCTGGAGGACGACGGCCACGCCCGCCTGGCGCCCGCCCGGCACGTCGATGATGTCGCCAGGGCGCAGCTTCTCAAGTGACGCCAGCGCCTGCGCTCGGCGGGCCGCCGAGCGCTGCTGGGACTCGTCGCGCTCCAACTCGCCGAGTTCCCGCCGGATCTGGTCGTAGGACTCGATGTCGCCGCGCTCGCACATCACCGCCAGGCCGGCGATCTGCTCGCGCAGCCGGGCTGCCTGCTGAGCCAGCCCGACCACCCCCCGGTCGGCCTGGAACTGGGCGAAGGAGGACTCCAGCAGCTTCGCGGCACGCGCCCGGCCAACTTGCCCGACCAGGTTGACGGCCATGTTGTAGGTCGGCCGGAAACTGGAGTTCAGCCGGTACGTGCGAGTGCCCGCCAGGCCGGCCACCGCGAGCGGGTCGAGGTTTGGCTGCCAGAGCACCACCGCGTGCCCCTCGACGTCGATACCGCGGCGCCCGGCCCGGCCGGTGAGCTGCGTGTACTCCCCCGCGGTCAGGTCGGCGTGGTGCTCGCCGTTCCACTTGTCCAGCTTCTCGATGACCACGGTCCTGGCTGGCATGTTGATGCCGAGCGCGAGCGTCTCGGTGGCGAACACGGCCTGGATCAGCCCGGCCGCGAACAGCTCCTCGACGACCTCCTTGAAGGTCGGCAGCAGCCCGGCATGATGCGCCGCGATGCCGCGCCGCAGCCCGGTCAGCCACTCGGCGTAGCCGAGCACCGCTCTGTCCGCGTCGCTCAGCCCGGCTGTCCTGGCCGCGGCGATCCTCGCGATCTCGGCCGACTCCTCCGGCGTGGTCAGCCTCAGTCCTGCCGCCAGGCACTGCTGGACGGCGGCGTCGCAGCCAGCCCGGCTGAAGATGAAGGTGATCGCGGGCAGCAGGCCCTCGGCGTCGAGCCGCTCGATCACGTCCGGCCGACTGGGTGGCCGGTACCTGACCGGCCGGCGGGCCACGCGGCCGTGATGGCGGCGCCCGTCACGGTCGGCGAGGGCATCCCGGCTCGCTAGGCGCCGCAGTTCCGGGTTCACGGCCCCGTTCCGGGTAAACAGGTCGTACAGCCTGCGACCCGCCAGGATGTGCTGCCAGAGCGGTACCGGCCTGATCTCGTCCACGATCACCGTGGTGCCGCCGCGCACCTGGCGGATCCAGTCGCCGAACTCCTCGGCGTTGCTGACGGTGGCCGACAGCGCGACCACCTGCACCGACTCGGGAAGCTGGATGATGACCTCTTCCCAGACCGCGCCCCGCAGCTGGTCGGCCAGGTAGTGCACCTCATCGAGCACCACGTAGGCCAGGCCGTCGAGGGTGAGCGAGCCTGCGTAGAGCATGTTCCGCAGCACCTCTGTGGTCATCACCACGATCGGCGCTTCGCCGTTGATGCTGTTGTCGCCGGTCAGCAAGCCCACGGTGGCGGGCGAGTACCGGGCCACCAGGTCGTTGTACTTCTGGTTGGACAGCGCCTTGATCGGGGTGGTGTAGAAGCACTTGCGTCCCTGCCCGAGCGCAAGGTGCACGGCGAACTCGCCCACCACGGTCTTGCCCGAGCCGGTGGGGGCCGCTACCAGCACGCCGTGACCGGCATCGAGCGCCCGGCAGGCCTCGACCTGGAACTCGTCGAATTCGAACCCGTAGAGCTGCCGGAACGAGGCGAGCCTGGGCCCGTCGGCCTCCCCGCGCGGCCGGGAGGCCTGACCGGTTTCCGCGGCGGGATCCGGGGACGTCATAGGGCCAAGATTAAGCGGGTCCGGCGCCTCGAGTCCTCTCAGCCGGCCGGTGGCCGGTACTCGGCGGCGTCTACGCCGCGGGCCGCCAGCGCGCGTTCGGCCCGGCTGGCCAGGAAGTCCTCCGCAGCAGCGCTGCCGCGCAGCGCGGCGTCCAGGTGGGCCAGCGCCAGGCCGCGGGCGAACGTGTGCCCGTGCTCGCCGGGACACAGCTCGCTGACGGGCAGCATGGCCGCTGTCATCCAGGCTGCCTCACCGGGGAGGGTCATGGCCCGCAGGGCCTCGTGGCTGGCCTCGGGGTCGTCAGCGAAGTGCTCGTGGTCGGCCCGGCGCAGCACGAACATCCGCCTCGGCTCGGGCGCCCGCGTGAACACCTCCTGCACGCCGTCCAGTGGCGTGGGCACGTCGCGCTCGGCAGCCAGGATGAGCACCGGCACGCTTCGTTCCCATCCGAATGCGAGGGTCAACGGGAGGACGCCGGGAACGGGCCGCGAGCTGCCGCCGGGCGCAAGCGCGACGACGGCGCCGATCAGCGGCTCCTGCTCGGGCGCCGCCAGCGCGGTCCAGCCGCCGAAGCTGTGCCCGGCCGCGGCGATCCGGTCCTGGTCGAGGCCGATGCCGGCCAGGCCGGCCGCCCGCCCGCCGAGCAGGCAGGAGAGCAGCAGGCGCACATCGGGAACCCGGCTCGCGATGACCGCGTCGATCCGCCGGGCACGGTCGGCGGCGGACTCGCCGGGGCGGGGGCCGAGTTCTGGGGCGACCACCTCGCTGTGATCCATCGCGGCGACGGCATACCCGTGGCTGGCCAGGTGCGTGGTCAGGTACGTTGCGCTGCGGCGGCCGCCGCCGCTGAAATGGGAGAACAGGACGACCGGATGACGACCGGGCGCGGCCGGGGCGTCGCGCAACTCGCGGCGGCCATCAGCCGGTGGCAAGGGATCCGCCGCCGGGTACCAGATCTCGCACCCGAATACCCGGTCCCGGCCAGGGTCGTGCGCCTCGAAGGTGCGGACACCGACCGCGAACGCACCGGAGCCGAACGGGTCATACTCCTCCGGATCCACGCGGCCAGCCTCGCGTTACGAGCCCGAGCCGGTGCCCGGGCCCTTCGAGGTCCCGGCGCCCTCGCCTTCCAGCGGACGGTCAAGCCCGTAGCGGGCGACCTCCTCCTGGGTCAGACCGGGGTAGGCCAGACTGCCGAGGCGGGCCGCCTTGCGGCGATCGTGGATCCAGGCAAAGACCTCGGATCCCTCGACCAGCACAACACACGGGATCGCCAGCAGCAGCATGCTGATCGGGTCGGGGCTCGGCGTGAACACGGCCGCGAATGCGAAAACGCAGAAGATGATCCCGCGGCGCCACTTCTTGAACCGCTCGTGCGTGAGCACGCCAGCCAGGTTCAGCAGCACGAACACCAGCGGCATCTCGAACGCGATGCCGAAGATCAGCAGCATCGCCCCGGCATAGCTGAGGTAGGTGTTGATCGTGATCAGCGCCGTCGTGTTGGCCGGCACCAGGTCGAGCAGGAAGTGGAGGCCCCTGGTCATCGCGAAGTAGGCCATCGTGGCGCCGAGCAGGAACAGCGGCACAGCCGCAGTGACGAAGTAATACGCCCAGCGACGCTCGCGCCGGTACAGGCCGGGCGCGATGAACGCCCAGAACTGATACAGCCAGATCGGCAGGGTCACGATCACGCCGGTGGCGATCGCAACCTGGAGCCGCAGGAACAGGGCATCAAAGATGCCGGTGACATACAGTTCCCTGCTGCAGCTGCCGCCGGGCTTGGCGCCTGGTATCGACCTGCTGGTGGGAGGCAGCTTGCAGTATGGCCCGATCAGGAAGTCCCAGACGTGCGGATAGATGTACCAGCCGATGATGGAGCCGATAAGCAGCGCGATAGTGACCTTGATGATCCGGTTACGCAGCTCACGGATATGCTCCATGAGCGGCATGCGCGCTTCGGGGTTGCCGCGATGCCCGAGCGCGAAGCCCGCGCCCCGGTCCGCCTCCGCAGCACTCAGCCCGTCGTCCAGCATGGCCACCGCCAGCTAGCCGCTAGAACGGCTGGTTCTGGTTCTGCTGCTGTCCGGCACTCCCGCTGGCCGACTGCCGCTGCAGCTCCTCGACCTGCCGCTGCAGTTCGCGCAGCTGAGCCTGGGTCGCATCCTGTGAACCCGGCAGCGACTGCGCCGGAGGCGCGGTCGGCGGCAGCGTGGTGGATGTCCCGTTGTAGCCCGACGGGTTGTAGCCCGACGCGTTGAAGCCCGATGCGTTGTTCGGGTCGTTCGGATCGTTGTCCGGATTCAGGCCAGACACTGACTGCTTGAAAATGTGCATGGACTGCCCCAGGGACTTGGCCGCGCCCGGGAGCCGCCGTGACCCGAACAGCAACACGAGCACGATCAGCAGCACAATTATGTGCCACGGGGCAAGTGCATCACCCATGTCTGTCCCCAATCAGCGGAACTGTCCGCTCCGTATTTCCTGGCCTTGAGTCTACACGTGAGGTCCATGCAAGCTACCGGATGAGGCCTGCCGACATACGGCTTCTGACCAGCGGGTTAACGAGAAACAGCAGTCTAGAGACGCCGCTACTCATAGTGCGCCAGCGCGGCGGACGCGTCGGCGGCGACCTGCCGGGCGAGCTCATCAGGAAAAACGACCCTGCCGTCCTCCCCCAGGCGCAGGGCCAGCCGGCGCACCCATGGGGTGTCCGGGGTCCTCAGCTGGACCCGCAGCCGCCCGTCGTCCAGTTCCTCGACCTGCTCACAGGGGTAGTACTCGGCGACCCAGCGGCCGCCGGCCGCCAGTTCGAGCACGACGTGCACGTCCTCAGGGGATGGGCGGAACAGGCCGCCGTCGACGTCGACGGGCTCGGCGCTGGGTGGCACGTCCTTGGCAACGTCGAGGACCTGGATCGACAGGACTCGGTCCAGCCGGAACAACCGGACCGCGCTGGCCCGCCGGCACCAGCCCTCGAGGTAGCTGCGGCCCTCCACGACCAGCAGCCGCATTGGGTCGACGTCGCGCTCCGTCGCCTCGTCGCGACCGGGGACGTAATAGGAAATATGGAGCCTACGGCTCCGGTTGAGCGCCTCGGTGACGTGCCCGATGACCGACTGGCTGGTCACGTCGTCGACGTGGACGGCAACCTGGGCACTGGGGTTGCCCGCCGTGCCCGCGGCCGCCTCCAGCTTGGCGATTGTGCGGCTCAGCGCCGAGCCGTCACCAATGCTCGGCAGTTCGGCCAGCATCCGCAGCGCAACGAGGAGCGCGCAGGCCTCGTCCACCCCGAGCCGCAGCGGCCGGTCCATCGCCTCAGCCTCGCTGACGACAATCTCGCCGCCCTCATAGGACAGATCAATCGGGCAATAGGGATCAGGTGACCTCAGCTCGACGCACCAGAGCATATTGAGGTCGTCGACCAGTTCCCGCTCGGTGATCCCGAACGCCGAGGCCGTCTCCGCCATCCCCACGACGTTCCGGCTGACGACGTACGGCACCAGCGCCAGCAGCCGCTGCAG
>JASIBJ010000157.1 GCA_030045215.1 Streptosporangiaceae bacterium
CGCATACTCCAGTCATGACCAGGCCGAACCGGGCAACCGCCTCCGGGCGCGCCTACCTGGACTTGCAGGCCCGCGCGCGGCAGGAGGGCCGCCCTGCCGACGAGCTGCTCACGCTCTACGTTCTGGAACGGTTCCTGTACCGGCTGTCGGTCTCGGCGCACAGCGACCGCCTGATCCTGAAGGGCGGAATGTTGCTATCCGCGTTCGGCCAGCGCCGCCCCACCCGTGACATCGACCTGCTCGCCGAGACCACCTCCAAGGAGCCTGAGGTGATCGCCGCGCTGGTTCGCGAGATTGCGGCCGTCGAAGTTGATGACGGCGTCGTCTATGACACAAGCCAGACGTCGACCCGGATGATCCGCGAGCAGGATCTGTACGCAGCCGTGAGGGTCGCCGTCCCAGCCCGCATCGACCGGGCCCGCCAGCCGCTGCGGATCGACGTCAACGTCGGCGATCCTGTGACGCCAGCGCCGACGATTGTGAGCTATCCGGCGCTGCTCGGCCAACCATTCCCTCTCCTCGCCTACCCGATCGAGGCCGTCCTGGCGGAGAAGCTTGTAACCATGGTGGCGCGCGGAGACACCACCACCCGCGACAGGGATTTTGCCGATGTCCTCCTGCTCGCTGGACACCATGACATCGACGCTGTCAGCCTGTCCAGAGCAGTCTCGGCCACCGCCGGTTTCCGCCAGGTGGCCTTGCGTGCCATCAGCAAAACGCTGGTGACGCTGGGCCGCGACAGGCAGCACGACTGGCAGCGGCTGCTAGCTCGTGCAGGGCTGGAAGGCAAGCTGCCATCCGACTACTCCCAGGCAATCATGCAAGTCACGGCCTTCGGCGATCCAGTCATCACCGGCTCTCTCACATCCGGCCACTGGGACCATCGGCAAGGTAAGTGGACGGCCTAGCATCGCCATCAGGCCGCCCGAGCACCGCGACCAAGATCTCGCTCTCCCGGATGACGGCCAGGCGCTCAGTGCGTCTTTCCACCAGCCCATGCACTCATCGACGATGCAGACGAACTGGCAAGCCGAGTCGTCACTCTCCGTGGCCTCCTAGCAGGCGATCGGGCCCGTCGCGTAGGAACGCTTCGTGGAACGACTTCATTGAGAACTGTGCGCGCCTGGTGCTTTCCGTCCATACGAGCGCTGCGTCTGTGCAGGCAGAGCGTTCAGGGCTCCGCAGCGTCCCTCTCTTGATCCGCGGGTTCTGGGTTCAAGTCCTGGCGGCGCACCCGTTGTGACCTGCGCCGATGCCTTGTCCTGATGTCGGCGCTGACTTTTATGGGCCGGCTATGTGAACCACAGCTGCTGGATGTCCCGATCTGCCGATCTTCCCGGTCAGGCGACACCCCCGCGCACACTACTCAAGATCGAACGCCGCATGGATGGCGGCCGTCAACTCCTGCTCCTGTTGAGGGAGTAGGTGCCCGATCCGTTCGCCGAGAGCCGCCTTCGGAATCGTGACTATGTTGTCGCAGTTCACCACCGATTCATGGCCAAGGCCGTTGGCATGCCCGACCGCGATCTCGACGGACAGGCCGCGCACTGTAGAGGTGATCGGGGCGACAGTCACCTGAGTCCGCTGCTGGACGACCAGGTCCCGGGTAAGGACCAGAACCGGGCGTGCCTTGTCCAGATGTGCGATGTGAATCGGCCTCACTGATCCGGGTCCACCGGCTGGCCGGAAAGGTGTTGCACGAGGTCGATCATGTCGGCATCCTCCCCCGCCTCGGCATAAATCGCCGCGTCCTGGACAGCCAACTCATGGCGGCGTTCCCGGTCCAGCGCTCGCGCGATGACCGCAGCTCGGCTCGAACCCCGGCCTCTTTCGACCAGCTGATCGACAAACCTCACCATGTCGTCGGGCAGCCGGACCGCGATCTGAGTGCTCATACCAATATGGTACCAGAACGGGATGCGGCGTGCGTGCCTCTAAAATTGGTGCCTCGGTCTCGCCGCCGCGCTCCATCACCAGCAGCTCCGGCTGGCCGTCACCGTGCTCATCGTGAATGTCGGGGAAATCATCGAGATCCTGGCGCGTGGCCACGCGTCACGCCACTTACCGGATGCACGCGCGGCAGCGTCGACCGACTTGTACCCGGCTGCGTCGTGCAGGCATAAAGGGCGTCAGCAGAACAGCGGGCATGGCCAGCCCGCTGTCGATGGGGAGGGAGATCGACGACGCCCTCGGTTTGCCTGGCGACCGCAGCCCGGTCCCATCGACCACAGCAGCTGCGGCCACGGCATCGGCCCCGGTGTCGTTGCGGTTGCAGTTCTCGTCGCAGTCCACGTTCGCCCGGCGCTGTTCACCGACATCCACCAGCACCGCTGACCTGCGCCAATGTACGCCCGTGAACATCGGCGTACGGCACAGTCCAGCCTCTTAATCCGCGGGTTCGGGGTTCAAGTCCCTTGCGGCGCACCCGTTTTCTGTCTTAGTTCGGCAGATGCCTGACGGTGTTTCGGCTGACGCTTTACAGCTGCTTCGGCTGATCCTTGACACTCCCTTGGCATGAGGGAGTTGAGCGTGGCGGAGCAGAGGTATCAGGCTGTCCTGGCAGTGATCGGCGAGGGTGGTGGTCGCCAGGCCCTCGGCTTGTCATTTCAGCGAGCCAGGCAGCTCGCCGGCCGCTCGGATGCCCTTTCGTGGCGTGTGGGGAGCGCCTTACTGTGGCGCAGTGACGACTCAGATGATCATCCTCAACGGTGGTTCCAGCTCGGGGAAGTCCGGGATCGTACGGTGTCTGCAGGCCGTGCTGCCTGATCCCTGGCTTGCATTCGGGTGCGACTCGTTCGTCGAGGCTCTGCCCGTGAGGATGCAGGCGTCGGGCGCGGGGATCGTGGTTGCGGCGAATGGCAGGGTGAGTGTCGGCACCGACTTCCAGGCACTGGAGGCAGCCTGGCGGGACGGCGTCGGGGCGATGGCCCGTGCTGGCGCGAGGATCGTGATCGATGACGTCTTTCTTGGCGGCGCGGCGTCCCAGCAGCGGTGGCTGAAGGCCCTGGGCGGGCTGGCCGTGTTGTGGGTCGGCGTCAGGTGCGACAGCGCGGTCGCCGCAGGCCGCGAGCTGGCACGAGCAGATCGCACCCAGGGGATGGCCGCGTCGCAGGCGGAGGTGGTTCACGAGGGCGTCCTCTATGACCTCGAGGTGGACACCACGCATGCCGAGTCACTCGTCTGCGCCCGAACCATCGCCGCCCACGTGAGCTGATCACGGAGGCATTCCCCGCGCCCGGCGATCTCCGGGAGCTCAGGTCGTGCTGCGAACCAATTCCGCCTCGGCGCCCTCGCCGACCGGGACGGCAGGCTCAGCAATGCCGAGTCGGCCAGGCAGCAGGCGCGCTATCAGGGCCCCGGCCACCAGCACCGCGGCACCGAGCCCAAACGCCCGGTCATACCCGGTGGTCGCGGCGGAGGCGACCGCGTAGGGGCCGGATGAATGCGCGTGGACTCCGGCGGCGATGGTTGCGGTAACGGCCAGCCCGATGGCTCCGCCAACCTGGCGGGTGGTGCTGACCAGGCCCGATGCCAGGCCTGCCTGCTGCGGGGGCACACCGGCGGTTGCACCCATCGTCATCGGAACGAATGACAGGCCGAACCCCGCGCCGACGAGCAGGCCCGGCAGGAACACGCCAGACCAGTAGCCATCGCCAGGGGACAGTTGCGTCATCCAGGCCAGGCCCGTCGCCGCCAGCAGCAGTCCCGCAGTTAGTTGCCGCCGCGCCCCGATCCTGGCCACCATCCGGGCTGCCACCAGGGCGGCGGACAGGATCGCCAGGCCGACCGGGAGGAACGCCAGTCCCGCTCGCAGCGGCGTGTAGCGGTTGACCTGCTGGAAGTACAGCGACAGGAAGAAGAAAAGGCTGAAGATCGAGGCTCCGATGGCGAATGACACCCCGTTGGCCGCGGTGAGGGACCGGCGGCGGAACACTCCGAGTGGCACCAGCGGGTGCCCGGCCAGCCTGGCCTCGATCAGCACGAACACTCCCAGCAGGGCGACGCCCAGAGCCAGGATCGAGATCGTGTGCGGCGATCCCCACGGGTGTGTCTCCGTACCTACGATCCCGTAGACGATCAGTGCCATCCCTGCGGTGACCGTGACCGCGCCGGGCACGTCGAGGCGACGGGCGGCGCCACCGGCACGGGACTCCGAGAGCGTCCATGCCGCACCCGCGAGCACAGCAATGCCGACCGGCACGTTAACGAACAGCACCCACCGCCAGTCGAGTAGGTCAGTGAGGATGCCGCCAGCGAGCACACCGATCGCCGCACCGCTGGCGGCCGTCGCCGACCAGGCGCCCAGCGCCCGACGCCGCGCGGCCGGAGCGGTGAACGTGGTCGTGAGCAGGCTCAGCGTCGCCGGGGCCAGCACCGCTCCGGCAGCGCCCTGGAGGGCCCTGGCGGCGATCAGCCATGCCCCGCTTTGCGCTAGCCCGCCGAGCAGGCTAAAGGCCGTGAACGAGGCCAGCCCGAGCAAGAACGCCCGCCTGCGGCCAAACAGGTCGGCAGCCCGGCCGCCGAGCAGTAGCAGGCCGGCGAACGTCAGCGTGTAGGCGTTGATGACCCACTGCTGCCCGCCCTGAGACAGGTGCAGGCCGATCTTCATCTGCGGGAGCGCCACGTTCACGATCGAAATGTCCAAAACCACCATGAACTGCGCGAGACAGCACACGGTTAGCGTAGCCCAGAGCGGCACAGACCTGCCTGCCGTGCGGACCGGACCGTGGCCGGCCGGACTGGCACCGCGGGCCGCCCAGCTCAGCGGGAATGCCTCTGGCCGCCGGAAGCCCTTCGTTCCCTGCGAGTTCAGCCGCGCCACTTCACGCCTCCTCATGGGGATGCAGACTGTTACACCCGTTCAGACACCGGACAGCGGGCACATTGAGCGATGAATTTGCGGCGCGTCTGGTGTTGCGCCCCCCGAACGCGTGGGCTGGCCGCGCGACGCCGGCGGCTCCTGAAGCGCTCGATTTCGCCGGTGAATTGAGAAGGCGAGCGGTGTTGTAACTTCCAGGAGGCGAGCCTGGCGAAAGGATGACAGCACGGATGGACGACACAGTTCTCGAGCGGGCCCGAGCCGGTGATGGCGACGCCTTCCAGGAACTCGTCGAACCGCTGCGGCGGGAGATCCTCGCGCACTGTTACCGGATCATCGGGTCACTCCACGACGCTGAGGACGTACTCCAGGAGACTCTGTTGTCTGCATGGCGGGCGCTTGAGCGGTTTGACGGCCGTTCCCTGCGGCCCTGGCTGTACCGCATCGCCACTAACCACTGCCTCAATTTCCTCAGGGACGGATCCCGCCGTCCTCAGTCGGTCCTTCTCTCCCGGCCGGCATCCCTGACCGAACGCCTGGTCAGCTCGGACGAGCCATGGTGGCTCGAGCCCTATCCGGACACGTTGCTCGATGACGCGGGCTCCCGTCCCGAGGCCCGTTACGACGCCCGCGAGTCCATAGCGCTATCTTTCGTGGCCGGGCTGCAGCGCCTGCCCGTCCAGCAGCGGGCCGCTCTGGTCCTGCGCGACGTGCTCGGCTTCTCCGCGGCCGAAACCGCCGACCTCCTGGACACGACGCCAGCCTCGGTCAACAGCGCCCTGGTACGGGCTCGAACCGGATTCCGGCCCGAGCGCGATCCGGAGCAGGTGCCGCTTCCGCGATCCGCGGCGGAGGCTCACGTGGTTGAGCGTTTCGTCGACGCCTTCCAACGCGGTGATCCCGGCGAGGTGGTCGCCGTGCTGACGGAAGATGCCAGGCTCACCATGCCACCTGAGCCATTCGAGTGCGGCGGATCCGCCGCCATCGCCGACTTCATGCCGCGAGTGGGCTTCTGGGGCGCTGAAATGAGGCTGGTACCCACCAGGGCCAACAACCAGCCTGCCTTCGGCTTCTACCGCCCCGACCCCAACTCGCCCATCTTGCGAGCCGGCGGCCTCATCGTGCTGGCCCTGCGTGATGATCGCGTGTCAAGCATTACCCGCTTCCATCCGGAGCTCTTTGACCGGTTCGGACTGCCGCGCACACTGCCGCGTGACTGACGCCGACTCACCTCCCGCCGTCCTCGGCAGCGGGAAGGAGCGGGCGCATGAAGGTGCGCTCGTAGCGAAGCACGCAGCCGCTTTCGTCCCTGATCTGGTCGGCCGCCACGAAATCGGGGTCTGTGCCGAACCGGGAACGGTACTGCTCGTAGGCAGCCAGGCTGGGAAAGCTGAACAGGGCGAGCGCCTTATCGCTGGCGCCCTCAGCCGGGAGGAAGTAGCCGTGGTGAGTGCCGCCGTGCCTGTCCACAAGTTCCATCCAGCGCCTGGCGAAGCGCTCGAATGCGTCGATCTTGGCGGCATCGATGACGTAGTCGACAACACAGGTGATCACAGGGTGCAACGTTAACAGCCCAGATCTGCGGGCTCGTCAGCCCAACGTGCCGCCAACTGCGGTCCCTGCGCACGCGGACGACCGTCGTCCGATGATCGACCGCGTCGCCGACTGAGGAGTTTCGTCCGTTTTTACTGCTCTGGGCATCCAATCCACTCACTTTTCATCGATTCTGCTCGAACATATCGGGACGAAACGGCGGCCAACCCGAACCGAATCGATGAAAAGTGGAACGTCACACCGCCACGCCCTCGCCCGCAGGCTGTGTGCCGTGCCGCCGGGCGGGCAGGCTCCTTAGGAGACGAGCGGGCAGGCTTCTGAGGAGAAGCGTGTGGCACCGGCGAAGCCGCCTCTTGAAGTAATGACCGGCTTGTCCGGGATGGGAGTGCAGATGCTCTTCACCGACCGGACCGATGCTGGGCGGCAGCTGTCTGGCCAACTTGAGCACCTGCGCGGCCAGCCGATCGTCGTGCTAGGACTGCCGCGCGGCGGTGTGCCGGTCGCGGCCGAGGTCGCGCGCACGCTCCACGCACCACTCGATGTCATCGTCGTGCGCAAGCTTGGCGTCCCGTTCCAGCGGGAGCTGGGAATGGGTGCCGTCGGTGAGGGCGGTGTCGAGGTCACCGATCCAGAGGTGATCCACATGGCCGGCGTGCAGCCTCTCGAGCTTGCCGCCGTCGAGGAGCGCGAGCAGGCCGAGGTTCAGCGCCGGGCCGAGCGCTACCGGGCCGGGCGCGCGCCGGTGCCGCTGGAAGGCCGCGTCGCCGTGATCATCGATGACGGAATCGCAACGGGTTCCACGGCCAGGGCGGCCTGCCAGATCGCCCGTGCGCTCGGCGCGGCCAGGGTGGTGCTAGCTGTCCCGGTTGCTCCGCAAGGCTGGCGGAGCCGGATCGGCGAGGACGCCGACGAGCTGATCACCGTGGCAACACCATCGGGGTTCATGGCGATAGGCCAGTTCTACGACGACTTCTCGCAGACGAGCGACGACGAGGTCATCGAGTGCCTTGCGGCCGCCATTCGCGCCAACGCCGCGACGGATCCCGACACTAACGACGGGCGATGATCTCGCCCGCCCGCGGAGAGCGGGAACCTGAGTCCTGAGTCAGCCGATCGAGCAGCTTCGCGCAGGCATGCACGGCAGTGACATGCGGGACCTCGATGTCGAGGCGAAGCGCCAGTTCCACGATCGCGCCGGTCATGCAGTCAAGCTCTAGGCGCTTGCCGGCTTCGAGGTCCTGCAGCATCGAGGTCTTGTGATCACCCACGGCCAGGCCCGCCTCAAGCCGCCGATCCAGCGAAACCGGGAACGTGATTCCGAGCCGCTCCGCAACCGCAGCGCACTCGGAAAATATGGCGCGCAGCAGGTCCGGCATCTCGGGTATCGAGCCAAGCTGGCCGAGAGTCGCCCCGGTAAGCGCCGTGACCGGGTTGAACGCCACATTGCCCACGAGCTTGAGCCAGATCTGGTCACGCAGCCTGGCCTCAACTGGGGCCCGAAGGCCGCCCGCCGCGAACGCGGCGGAGATCAGCCTCAGCCGATCGGACTCCGACCCGTCGGGCTCGCCGAGCGTAAACCGCGTCCCCTCGACGTGCTTGATGACCCCGGGTTCGATGATCTCCGTTGAGCAGAAGACCACGCAGCCCACGTTGTGCTCGGGGCTGATCGAGGCGGCGATGACGCCGCCAGGGTCAACGCTCTCCAGACCGGGTCCGGCCGACGCAGGCGCCGACTGGAAGTACCACCACGGGATCCCGTTCTGCGCCCAGATGACGGCGGCCGCCGGGGCGAGGAGGGTGCCGAGCCGCGGCGCGATCTCGGGCAGGCTATAGGCCTTAAGCGCGACGAACACGACGTCCGCATCGGCGACGGCCTCAAGCTGATCCGTCACGGCCGGGCTGGCGGTGAAATCGCCGCGAGGTGACAGGACGCGGACTCCGTGGCTCGCCATCGCGGCCAGATGAGCGCCCCTCGCGACCAGCGTGACGTCGGCGCCGCCCCGGGACAGGGCAGCCCCGACGTAAGCCCCGATCGCGCCGGCGCCAAGTACGGCGAACTTCATCACTGACCCCGGCGCTGTGAGACAAACTCGCCGACTCGCCGCCGCTGCACCTTGCCGGTGGGGGTGCGCGGGATCTCCTCCAGGACATCGATGCTGACTGGCACCTTGAAGGGCGCGAGTTGGTG
>JASIBJ010000158.1 GCA_030045215.1 Streptosporangiaceae bacterium
CCCGGTCCGGGCGGCGCCCGCGGTTTGACCTCGTCGGCGCGATCTTGTCGGCTCTGGGCCTGTTCTTCGTCGTGCTCGGGCTGCTGATCTCCAGGACGTACGGGTTCCTGGGTTCCCGCCAGAACTTCTCCATCGACGGGACCGTGATCATCCCGAAGGGCTGGATCTCGCCGGTCTGGATCTCGGTAGCGATCGGCGCTCTGTTCCTGCTCTGGTTCTTCCTGCATATCAGGTCGGGCGAGAGAAAAGGGCGGGACGTGCTCATCCGGGTGCGGATGTTCGGCAGCCGGGTGGCCAACCTGGGGATGGGCACCCAGCTCATCCAGTGGCTGGTGCTGCAGGGGTCGTTCTTCGTCGTGTCGGTGTTCCTTCAGCAAGTCCGGCACTTCAGCGCCATTGATACCGGCCTAATGCTGCTCCCGGCCATCATTGGCCTGCTGGCCACAGCCGCGGCCGCGGACAGGCTGGCCCGGCGGCACACGCAACGTGCCCTGATCATCTTCGGCTTCGCATTGACGGCAGCAGGCATGGGCCTGCTGCTCGGCCTGGTCCGCAAGACCTCCGGGGACCTTAGCTTCGTGCCGGGCCTGCTGCTGTTCGGCGCCGGGGTGGGCATCATGCTGACGTCGTCGGTGAACATCGTCCAGTCCGCCTTCAGCGCGGCCGACCAGGGCGACATCTCCGGCCTGTCGCGGAGCGTGTCGAACCTCGGGTCGTCTCTGGGCACCGCGCTGGTCGGCTCCGTCCTCGTCGCGGCTGCCGCCGGCTACCCGTTCGCGGCATCGGCCGGGTTGCTCCTCGGGTTCGCCCTGATCGGTCTCGTCCTCAGCGTGCTGCTGCCACGCCAGCGGGCCGCAGCCGGAGCCGAGGGCAGCCGCGGAACCGGCAGCGACCCTGCTCTAGCGGGCACGACCTCCGCGAGCCGCGCTTCTGACGCCGCGTTTCATCGCGGCAGAAGCCAATAGCCCTTGCCGCCGTGGATTCCTTCGCAGAGCCAGCCCCAGGCGGCCGCTCCGCTCGCGCCGGAGGACGCCGCCGCTGTGGTCGTCTGGCACTGGCCCACGCTGAATGGTGACTAGGTCGAGGCCCGAGGGCCGCTTTGGGCAGCGTGGGTACGTAACCCAGAGCATCGCGTCCGTGACCCTGGGGCAAGGAGGGCAGGAGCGGCGAGTTCGATCAGCTGGTCGCGCTCGACGGCGTGCTGATGGCGGACCGGATCGGCCCTCGCTGCTGGCCGGTTCGGGCACGCATCAGGCGTGATCAAGTTCCGGGTCAGACCTCCGACCGCGAGGCGCAGCTGTCCGCGGTGTCAGTTGATTTTTTTGCTATTTTGGCTCCATCGAAGCGGCAACAATGATCATGTGTTTGGTTGCGCTCGCCTTGTGCGGCGGGCAGATCATCGCTGCCCTGGTCTACCTGGCTACGGGCCGGGGGATCCGCGGAATTCGTAGACACAAATCGCGGGCCGAGGCCATGTCGATTCTGTGCGGCTGCCTTAGCATCTGCATCATCACGGGCACCATCGCGACTGGCTGGGTAAGAACGCAATCCGGCGCAACACTAGCGGTCGGAGCTCCTGTCGTCTTGGCTCTGATCGGCTTGAGCATCTACTTCGCCCAGCGCTCTTCGGTGATGCGCGGCGGCGGCGGTTCAGCCCGGTAGCCAGGACCGGATGTGCCCCAGAGGGATACGCCTAGCTAGCGGAGATGCTTGCCGAGGCCAGCCACACTCAAGACGACCCGATCCCGATCGCGACCGAATCCCCGTCCGGCCCTGCTGGTCGCGGCGCTGCGATCGACCGGACGGCCGGTCTATGCGATTAACCCGCTGGCCGTGGCCCGCTACCGGGACCGGCACACAGCCTCCCGAGGCAAGTCCGATCACGGTGACGCGGTGATCCTAGCCAGCATCCTGCGCACGGATGCTCACGTCCATAGAACGTTGCCGGCCGATACCCCGCTGGCGCAAGCGGTTGCCGTGCTGGCCCGCCGAAGCCGACTGGGCAGACTCGGCCATGCTGCACCACCTCGCGACTGGGCTCGCGCCCGGCATCACGGTACATCAGAACCCGGCGTGCCGCCGGCGGTGCGGCCGCGCTTAGGTGACTGAGTAGCCACGCTGCCGGTAATGGCATTGCCGCGGCGGGCCTAAGCGTTTGTCGCTGAGGCCTTTGGGATGCCGCTGTCACTATGTATGCGGCGATCCGGTAATCCTCGGTGGTCGCGTGGACGTTATGCTGCCTCCATCGCGCCCGGAGGAAGCCCATGGACGATCCTCAACTCTACGAGCACGTTGGATATCACGCCGAACGGCCAGGATTTCAAATCTCGGAAATCCGGTTGAGTCCCACACAAAGGGTCCCGTGGCACCATCACTCCAACATCCAGGACACGTTTTATGTCCTGGATGGACACATACGAATCTCTCTGCGAGACCCAGACGAACAGGTTGAGGTGGGCGTCGGAGAGAGTTGGGGGCCTGTGCGAGCGGGACGCCGACATCTGGTCACGAACATCGGCCCCGACGCTGCAAACTTCCTTGTACTCCAAGGGATGGGCGACTACGACTTCGTCCCGGAAAGCCACTAGCTAACCAAAGCCTCTCCACCGAACCGGCTCGCGACATCGGTCACCGGCACCCTACCCAGCACCGCCAGCACCGCCTGATACCGCTGCTCAGTCACGCTGATCTCGACGAGCACCCGGCCCACCTCCTCGCCAGGCACAAGCCTGACCTGAGTGTGGTCACCTGAACTGGCCCCGGCTGGCTGATCTTTCTTCACGAATTGTGGCCCCGCCTGGGCGGTGACCCGCCGCGGTGGTGGGACGGCGTGTCGTCATGAATTCTGGCCCCACCCTGGTTCTGATCTTCGCGTCAGTGTTGCCGACGCGGAGGTCGGGGAGTGGCGCGGTCACGAGTGGAGCTGTTCGAGCAGATCAGGAAGGATCGCCGGGTCGAGGGCGCTTCGATCCGGGAACTGGCGGATCGCCACCGTGTGCACCGCCGGACGGTGCGGCAGGCTCTGGAGTCGGCGGTGCCGCCTGCGCGTAAGCCCTATGCGCCGCGGCCGAGGCCCGCGATCGGCGGTTACGCCGCGATTGTCGACGGGTGGCTGCTGGCCGATCAGCAGGTGCCGCGCAAGCAGCGGCATACGGCGCGGCGGGTCTGGCAGCGGCTGGTAGCCGAGCACGGCGCCACCTGCTCGGAGGTAACGGTGTCACGGTATGTGGCCCGCCGCCGGGCGGAGCTTGGCCTGGAGCACGTTGATGTCGCGGTGCCGCAGTCACATCCGCCCGGTGCCGAGGCGGAGGTCGACTTCGGCGAGTTCCAGGCGTTGATCGCCGGGGGGATGCTGAAGCTGTGGCTGTTCGTGCTGCGGCTGTCGTGCTCGGGCCGGGCCTTTCACGTTGCGTTCGCCACCCAGGCGCAAGAGGCGTTCCTGGAAGGGCACGTGCTGGCGTTCGAGCACTTCGGCGCCGTGCCAGGACGGATCCGTTACGACAACCTCAAGCCCGCCGTCATCCGCGTGCTGCGCGGCCGGGACCGGACCGAGGCAGAGCGGTTCGTCGCGCTGCGCTCGCATTACGGGTTCGACTCGTTCTTCTGCATCCCCGGCCCGGCCGGCGCGCATGAGAAAGGCGGCGTTGAAGGCGAGATCGGCCGCTTCCGCCGCCGCCACCTGGTCCCGGTCCCGTCGGTCGCCTCGCTGACTGCGCTCAACGAGCTGATCGCGACGGCCGACATCGTGGATGACGGTCGGGTCATCACCGGCCGGCCGGTCACCGTGGCGGCGGCGTTCGCCGCCGAGCAGCCGGCCATGCTGGCCCTGCCTGCGGAGATGTTCGACCCCGCGCGGCTGTTGCAGGCCAGAGTGGATAGCCGGGCCCGGATCTGCGTGCGGCAGAACTACTACTCCGTTCCGGCAAGGTATGCCGGGCGGCGGCTGGCGGTGCGGCTGTCCGCCAGGACAGTGGAAGCTCTCGACGGGCCGCAGCTCGTTGCGGCGCACGAGCGATCGGCTGGCAAGTACGCCGAGGTGCTCGTCCTGGATCATTACCTGGACGTGCTGCGCTACAAGCCCGGCGCGCTGCCCGGAGCCACAGCGCTGGCGCAGGCCCGCGCCGCCGGCGCGTTCACGTCAAGCCATCAGCGGTACTGGGACGCGGCTCGCCGCGAGGCCGGTGACGCCGGGGGCACGAAGGCGCTGATCGAGGTCCTGCTCGGCCACCGCACTCTGGCTGCCGCCGCACTGTGTGATGCGATGGACCGGGCCGTGCATTCTGGAGTGCTGGACT
Organism: Streptosporangiaceae bacterium; assembly: GCA_030045215.1. The sequence goes on from JASIBJ010000158.1 coordinate 4,296, forward strand.
CCCAGGCGGTACTGATCGATGCCCGCCGCCTTGCCGCC
>JASIBJ010000018.1 GCA_030045215.1 Streptosporangiaceae bacterium
GCGGGCAGGCGGCGCTCGAAAAGGCGATAGAGCTAGGCGGGGAACGAGGTGCGTACGCGCTGCAGGCGGCCATAGCGGTATGCCACGCCCGGGCTTTCCGCCCGGAGGACACCGACTGGATCGCGATCGTCGGGCTGTATGGCCTTCTGGCCGGGGTGCTGCCGTCGCCGGTCGTCGAGCTGAACCGTGCGGTTGCCGTGTCGATGGCGTACGGTCCCCAGGCTGGGCTCGATCTCGTCGATCAGCTGGCCGGCGAGCCGGCCCTGGCCAATTACCATCTGCTGCCGAGCGTGCGCGGCGACCTGCTCTCGAAGCTGGGCCGCGAGGATGAGGCCAGGGCCGAGTTCACGCGCGCCGCCGTGCTCACGCGCAACGAACGGGAACGGCGGCTGTCCGCTGACCGTGCGGGCCCGGCCGGAGTGGATGACTCCGCGAGATGATGGAGAGATACTCGGCTATTTGACGAGTAGCACTACATGATCATGGAGGAACCTCGTGCCCGCGTCCTTCGCCGAGAGGTTCGCCGTCGTCCGGGCCGCATACGGGCCGCTGGTCTTGGGGCTTGACCCGTCGGCGGCACTGCTCGAGGACTGGGGTCTTGGCGACAGCCCGGACGGGCTCGACCGCTTCGCCGACATCATGCTGGCGGCTGCCCAAGGCACGGTCGGGCTCATCAAGCCGCAGTCGGCGTTCTTCGAGCGGCACGGCTGGCGGGGCGTTCGCACGCTGCAACGGCTCATTGCGGACGCACGGGGTGCCGGCCTGCTGGTCATCGCGGACATCAAGCGCGGCGATGTCGCGTCGACCAACGACGCTTACGCCGAGGCCTACCTCGGCAAGGGCACACCGCTGGCGGCGGACGCGATCACCGTGCATCCCTATCTCGGCCTGGCGGCGATGGGCACGTACGTATCGCGCGCCGCGGCGTCCGGCAGCTGCCTGCTCGTGGTGACCCGGTCGTCCAACCCTGAGGGCCGGGCCGTGCAAGCCGCGACGACCGCTGGCGGCGGGACAGTCGAGCAGGACCTGCTGGCCGGGATAGCCACCATCAACGCACGGCTGGCGCCGGATGGCCTCGGGCCCGTCGGCGCGGTCGTCGGTCCCGGGCACATCGAGCCCGAGCTCGACCTCGCGGCGGCCCGGTGCCTCTTCCTCGCGCCAGGAGTCGGGGCCCAGGGTGCGACCGCCGTCGACGTGGCGCGGGTATTCGCGGCGTGCCAGGACCGGGTGATGCCGAGCGCATCCAGGTCGCTGCTGTCGGCCGGCCCGGACGTGAGCAGGCTGCGGGACTGCGCCGCGGCGCAGGCGGCCGAATTCCGCACGGTGCTGGCTGGCTGAGCGGACCGCGGCCCGCACCGGTCCCTGGCGTGAGTCGGCCGGCCGCCAGTGACCCGGCGGCCGGCCGACACGTAGATGAGACCTCGTTCCCCTCAGAAGCCTGTCCGTGGTGGGGACGATCAGACGCTGTAGCCGGGGATACCGGTGCTGGCAATCGTCGCAGAAACGTGGAGGTAGACCGGACCGCGGTGGGCGCAAGCCTGGAACGTGAACGGAATGCGCAGCGAGGTGGAGTCGCCGGCTGCGTACACGCGCAGCGACGTGGCCTGTGTCGGCTTGCACGTCGAGGGCGGGAACATGCTGACGTCGGTGATCTGCAGGATCACGTGCGACGTGGCGCCGGGCGCCAGCGTCACCAGCGTCTTTGGGTGCGAGGGGTTGGGGCCCGCGGCGCTGCCAAGCTGCGTGCTGCCGCGCAACGCGGACACCCCTGGGTACCCGTACAGCGTGCACGTTCTCTTGGAGACGTTGGAGATCTCAAGCTCGTAGTAGTCACTTCCGGCGGTCTGCCCCGGGGGAATCCCGATCCAGTCGTCGAGTTGCTTGGTGAGGCACCGCCCGATTGCCGCCGACTGTGGTGCCGCGGCTGACCGCGGCGCCGTGGCGCTGCCGGACGCAGCGAGGGCAACAGCGGGGATGAGGATTGCAGCGCTCGCCACGGCGAGCATGCCGATAGTGCGCCGCGCAACCTGGCTTGTCAGCTTCATTGTGGTGCTCCTTAACTGTGAAGTCCTGACGCCCGCTAGGACACCGTTCTACCGGCGTTTGGCTGGAAGTTTCTCACGGTGAAATTCTCAGCGGGTGACGGCTACGGCAAGCGGCCCCGCACCCGAAGCGAATGTCGGGTAACGGGGCCGCTTCGGGCCTTGGCCGGCCCGGCGAATTTACTAGCTGTCGCCCGGAATCCCGGTGCCGGCAACCGTCGTGCTGATGGCCAGGTACGACACTCCGCGCTTGGCGCAGGCCGGGAACGAGAACGGGAATTCCATGGAGGCGTAGTCACCGGGGGCGTAGACCCGTAGGCCGTATGCCACCGTCGGGTCGCACTGGGACGCCAGGAAGTCGCCCTTGTAGTCAATGAACAGGATGGCGTGCGCCGTGCCGCCAGGAGCCAGGGTCACGAGTGCCTCGAAGCCGCCGTCCCGGTAGGCGGCATTGCCGAGCTGCTTGCCCTTGGCATTCACCGCGGAGACGCCGGCGTAGCCATACAAGGTGCACGTGTGGTCGGAAACATTAGAGATCTCAAGGTCGTAGAAGTTCATCTCATTCGCGAAACCGTCCCGTGGTATGCCGAGCCATGCGACCAGCTGGGAACGCAGGCAGCGGCCCGAGCCGGCGGCAACGGCCGTGTTGTTCGCCGCCGACTGGCTCGGCGCGGCGGCCGACCCAGAAGACGCAAGCGCAATGGTGGGGAGGAGGATCGCAGCGCTAACGGCGGCGGTCGCGACGACCGCGTGCCTGAGTCCAAACTTCATGGATAGCTCCTTCTGTCTCAGTAGGGGTCACACGTCTGCTGAGACGACGGTGACCCCGGGACGGTTAGAAAATTTCTCTGGCATTGCCGACCTAGCCAGTTCGCGACCCGCACGGGATCATGAGTGGGCCGAGCACACCATGGAGCGTTCATGATCTTCATCACCGCGAAGTTCCGCGTACTGCCTGAGCACGCCGACCGGTGGCCGGAGATCGTCGGGCCTTTCACCCGGGCGACCCGTAATGAGCCGGGCTGCCTGTGGTTTGAGTGGTCAAGGAGCATCGACGATCCGGACGAGTACGTGCTGGTCGAGGCGTTCCGCGACGGGGATGCCGGGTCGGCGCACGTGCAGTCCGATCACTTCAGGCAGGCGCAGCAGACGCTGCCTGCGCACCTGGCCGAGACGCCGCGGATCGTGAACATGACGATCCCGCAAGACGACTGGTCCAGGCTCGGCGAGATGGCGGTGCCGGGGCACGGCTGACCGGCGAGGAAGCTCGCGCGCATCGGCAGGCAACTGAGCCGGGCTGGCGGCGTCTCTTGGACATGGAGGCCAATGTTCCCGGCTTTGCCGCGCACCGCCTGGCGGAGGGCCCGGCGGGCGCGGACGTGCCTGAGGACCTGGTCGCATTCCCGCCCGCCGTCGACTCGTCGGCCGGCAACGACGTACCCGCGCTCGCGGTCAACCACATTGCCGCGCCGGCCGGCAATCAGGTTGCCGCGGAGGACGCCGTCGGGGCGCTGTACCAGGTTCACGCGGTGGGCATGATCCGTCTTGCCGTGGTCATGCTCGGCGATCGGTCCGCCGCGGAGGACGTCGTCCAGGACGCCTTCTGCGCGCTCTACCGCCGCTTCGGATCGCTTGACCAGCCCGACCGGGCGCTGCAGTACGTACGGTCGAGCGTGCTGAACGGCTGCCGATCCGAGCTTCGCTCGCGCACGCGCAACTCCCGGCGGGTCGCCTCGGCGCTGTCTCCGGACGCGGCCTCGGCCGAGCACGATGCCCTCGTCGGCGAGGAGCACCGCCAGGTGCTCAGGGCACTTCGGCGCCTGCCCGCCCGGCAGCGCGAGGCGCTGGTCCTGCGCTTCTTCCTTGACCTGCCCGAGCCGCAGATCGCGGAGTCGATGGGCATCAGCCAGGGCACGGTCAAGTCCACTACATCGCGTGCGCTCACAGCGCTGGCGCGCTTGCTGGGAGTAGACCAGTGAACACACTCGAAGACAGGATCCGGGCCGCTGCGCGCGCCGCGACTGACATGGTTGCCGACGGTTCCGCTCCGCCGCTGGACCTCTCGCGTGCAGCCGGCCGGACCAGCCGGCCCTGGCGGTCGCTTCACCGAGGCCGCCGCCTGGGGAAGCCGCTCGTGCCGCTCGCGGCGGCGGCCGCGGTCCTGCTTGTCGCGGTCTCTGCCGTCGCGATTCCCCGCATCTTGGGCGGCCCCACGCCGACGTCCTACCCTGGCCAGGGTGCCGCGCCGCCCGGATACCTGGTGACCATCCATGTCTATTCCGACAACCAGCCCGCCAGGAGCCCGGTCGCGATC
>JASIBJ010000159.1 GCA_030045215.1 Streptosporangiaceae bacterium
GTGGCCACCGGCTGCCCGGCCCCGGGGACGAACGCGTTGAGCACCGCCGGGCTGACCGCGGTGCACGTGTCCGGCACCGACTCGAACTCCCCTGGCTGCAGGGAGGTCACGTAGGGCAGCTTCACCGGCGTGTGCCGGGTGACCGACTCGGTAATGACGGCAGCGACGACGCACGCGACGATGGCGACGCCACACCACAGGTAGACGCGGCGCCTGGACCTGCGCAGGCGGGCTGCGGCGGCACGACGGCCGGAACGCCTGGTCGGCCGGGGCGGCTGCCGCCCGCCCGGTGCCTGCGGCTCCTCGTCTGGCCATTCTGGCCGCTCTTCGCCTTCCCAGGCGTTGGCTACCGCGTCCTGCGGCTGGTCGTCGACAGTTGCCCCCGTGCGCAGCCGCGCCGGGCCCGGCCTGGTGGTACGGACCGGGGGACCGGCCCAGGGCGGCAAGTCCGCTTCGGAGTCCGGGCCGAACGCGTTGGAGCGGGTCCAGCTGGGCAGCCGGTTAGCGCGGTCGCCCGGGCCGCGGCGCTCGCCCCCGTCATGGCGCTGCGGACCGGCTCGCCGCTCTTGGCGTTCTGGGCGGGCACGGCGCTCGGGCCGGTAATCGCGGCGCGCGCCGTCCTCGCGCGGATCCGGGTCATAACCGCGACGGCCGAGGTCGCGCTCGCGGGGTGGGCGACCGGGCGGGGGGCCCTGCTGAGCCAAGGCGCGCCTCCGGGATTAGCGCTCTCTGACCGCGGCTAGCCACGGCAAACGACGGGGGATCATCCGGCAGTGTAGTAGTGCGAAGTGTGCCGCGGAGGACAATTCGGCCCCCCGCCAGCGCTGGCCTCAGCCGGATAGCGCACGCCGGGCCGCGTCGGCGTCCCGAAGCCAGCGCTGGCCCCAGCCGGTGACGCGGACAGCTCTGGCCTGATCGGCATCGCCAGCGCCGCACGCCAGCGGCGGCGGCGCCTCGATCCAGATCGACAGGAAGCTGTCGGCCAGGCCCTCCACCAGGCCCTCGCCCCACTCCACGACCGTGACCGCCGTGGCCAGGCCGGCATCGAGGTCCAGGTCGTCGACCTCGGCCCGGCTTCCCAGCCGGTAAGCATCGGCGTGCACCAGATCGGGGCCGTCGGCCAGGCTTGGATGCACCCTGGCGATGACGAACGTCGGGGAGGTGATCGGACCGCGTACCCGCAGGCCGGCGCCGATCCCCTGGGCTAGCGTGGTCTTGCCGGCGCCCAGCGGGCCTGACAGCACGACCAGGTCACCCGCTGCCAGCAGGCCGGCCAGTCGCTCGCCGAGGCCGGCCATCCCGGCCGCGGTCGGGACTAGCGCCTCCTGCTCGAACGCGGGCTCGGGGTCGGTCAGGGCGCCGGCGGGGTCGTCCGACCCGCTCACGACCGCCTGCCGCGCGGCTTCGCCCGGTCCAGCGCGGCGGCGGCCACGTCGGAGATCTCCTCGGTCACGATGTCCGGACGCTCCAGGATGATCGCGTGGCCGGCGCCGGGCACGATGATCAGGGTGGCGCCGGGGATGCCCGCAGCCAGTTCTCGCGCCAGGCGCAGCGGGATGAGCCGGTCCTCCTCCCCGGCCAGCACGACGGTCCGTACCTGGCCGAGCACCGACAGCACCGAGCGCTTGTCGTGGTCGCGCAGGGTGGGGAAGAAACCGGCGACCACCTCGATCGGGGTGGCGCGGATGACGCGGTCGAGGAAGTCGACCGCCGTGGGGCTCACGCTCGCGTCACCGAACGCGACCAGCCGGGTGGACAGGAACGACAGGTCGGCCGCCCCCGAGCGGAGACGCTCCACTAGCTCGGCCCGCCGCCCGCTGGCCGATCCCCGCAGCAGCGGCGGCGCCAGTAGGCGCGCGGCTGGCCGGAACGGCGCGGGCAGCCACGCCCCTGGGTCAAGCCCCGCGGCCGCGGTCGAGATGAGCACCACGCCGGCGACTGTCGTACCGAACAACTCGGGCCGCTGGGCCGCGAGCGCCATGATGGTCATCCCGCCCATCGAGTGGCCGACGAGCACGACCGGGCGGCCGGCGGGCACGGTCGCGGCCAGCACGGCCGCAAGGTCCGTCCCGAGTTGATCGATGGTGAGCCGATCCGGCGACGAGCGGCCAGAGCGTCCGTGACCGCGCTGGTCCCAGAACACCAGCCGCGTGTCCTGTTCGAGATCCTGCCGCTGGTAGTGCCACACGTCCTGGCTGAGGGTGTAGCCGTGGCAGAAGACGATCGTGAGCGGCGCATCGTCCGGGCCGCTGATCTCGGCGTGCAGCGGGACGCCGTCGTCGGCCAGGACCGTGACTGGCCGGCCGCGCAGCTGGCCGAACGGCTCCAGGGCAGCCGGATCCGGCTGCGTCCGCATCCGCCCGACGGCTACCTTCTCCGCCGCGATGACCGCGCCGACGCCGGCGGCGGCGATGCCGGCCGCCAGCCCGGCAGTGCTAGTGAGCCGCCGCCACCTGGCCACCAGTTCTCCCGTCCATGGCATGCTCACGATCGCTCCCGGCGCCAGCTACTCCCGAGTAGGTTCTTGGAACCTTACCGGTGAACCGGGTGACGATCTCGTAGGAAATCGTGCCAAGCCGGTCGGCCCACTCCTGTGCCGTCGGCTCGCCCGAGTCCCCAGGGCCGAACACGATGACTTCGTCGCCGGCCTCGGCCGGGTGATCCGCGAGGTCCACGACCACGTGATTGAGGTTGACCGTGCCGGCGATCGATACGCGTCGGCCCCTGACTGCGAGCATGCCTGCCATGTTCGTGGCGTGCCGCGGTATGCCCTCGTTATAACCGAGCGGCAGGACCCCGAGCGTCGTCTCGCGGTCGGTGACGTAGCGGTGGGCATAGGACACCGGCGTATCGGCGGGCACCCGCTTCACCTGGATCAGCCGGGCCCGCAGAGTCATGGCCGGGCGCAGCCAGTCGGGTACCCCGCCGGGCAGCGTGCTGAGGCCGAATACCGCACCGCCCGGCCGGACCAGGTCAAAGTAGGCGTCGGGCAGCGTGAGGGTGGCCGGGCCGTTGGCCAGATGGCGGACCTCAGGCCTGGCCCCGGCCCGCTCGGCCAGCGCTGTTGCCGACCTGAACGCGTCGATCTGCCGGCCGATGGATGGGTGATCCGCGATGTCCGCGCACGCCAGGTGCGACCACAAGCCGACGACCCGAACCAGGCCGGCCGCTTGAGCGGCCAGCGCGGCGTCGACCAGTGCGGGCCAGTCCGCGTCGATGGCGCCGCCGCGGCCCATCCCCGTGTCCGCTTCCAGGTGCAGCCTGGCCGGACGGCCTGCCAGTTCCGCGGCCGCGCCGATTTGCCGCACTAGCGCGGGCGTGCCCGCGGTCAGGTCGATGTCGTGGGCGATGGCATCGGCGTGCGCGGCGTCCGGGCTGCCGTGCAGGCTGAGGATCGGGCACGCCAGCCCGGACTGCCGCAGCGCGATCGCGTCCGCCAGCTGGATCACGCCCAGCCAGGCCGCCCCGCCCGCCAGCGCGGCCCTGGCCGAAGGCACCAACCCGTGCCCGTAGGCATCGGACTTGACCACGGCCATGACCGGAACGCCGCGCACGTGCCTGCCCAGCGCGGCCACGTTGGCCTTGATCGCGTCTAGGTCGATGAGTGCTTCCGGCTGGCCGTCCATGACATCCCAGTCTGCCAGCCCGATCCCGCAGCTTCGTGCAGTCGCAGCGCGCCAAAGGTGCGGCGGGTCCGCGCGGGCTGCATCGCTGGCGCGCCCGCGGGCTGTGTCGCTGGCCGCGGCACCCAACCGGCTGCCGAGCTGACGCGGCACCCGACCGGCTGGCGAGCTGACGCGGCACCGTGATAGGCAGGTCGGCATGACCGAACTCATCCCGCTGTCTGTCCTGTTCGGCAACCCCGAGCGGGTCAGCCCCCGCATCTCCCCTGACGGAACGAGGCTGGCCTGGATAGCTCCGCTGGGCGGCGTGCTGAACGTCTGGCTCGCGGCGGTGAGCGCCGACCAGGGCCTGGACCTGGACGCGGCGCAGGTCGTCACCGACGACACCGACCGGGGGATCCGCCAGTTCGGCTGGGCCCACGACGGCCGGCATCTGCTCTACCTGCAGGACATCGGCGGGGATGAGAACTGGCGGCTGCATGACGTGGACCTGCTGACGATGCGCCGTCGCGACCTGACGCCGTTCGACGGCGTGCAGACCCAGCTGATCGGGATCCAGCCGTCCTGCCCGGACGAGATCCTGATCGGGCTGAACAAGGACAACCCGGAGCTGCACGACGTCTACCGGGTGGATCTGCGCACCGGCGAGCTGGCCAAGGAGCTGGACAACCCCGGCTTCGTCGGCTGGCTGGCCGATGCCAGCCTGACGGTCAGGGCAGGCTTCCAGCCGCATCCGGACGGCTCCCTGTCGGTGATGGTCAGGGACAGTGCCGGGAGCGAGTGGCGCGAGCTGCTGGCCGTTCCGCC
>JASIBJ010000019.1 GCA_030045215.1 Streptosporangiaceae bacterium
CCGGGAGCACGTTGACCGGCTGGCCGCCAAGGCCTACTGGGCGGCGCTCAGCCCCGCGCCTGAATTCGTCGTGCTGTTCATTCCCGGTGAGGCATTCCTGGCGCCTGCGCTGGAGCACGACCCTGGACTGCTCGAGCACGCGCTGGCACACAGGGTGCACATCGCCACGCCGACCACGCTTGTCACGATGCTGCGGACGGCGCAGTACGCCTGGCAACAGGCGGCCCTGTCGGAGAACGCGCGAACCGTGTTCGATCTCGGCCGCGAACTCTATGACCGGCTGACCGGCCTCGGCAAGCACATCGACGGCCTCGGCAAGGCGCTCACGAATGCCGTCACCGCCTACAACCGAACTGTTGGCTCGCTTGAGAACAGGGTCCTGGTCAGCGCGCGCAAGCTCAACGAAACTGGCCTGACCGACGCCGAGCTGGAGCCACCCAAGCTGATCGACGACACCGTCAGGGAGCTGTCCGCGCCTGACCTCGTCGTCGACTCGGCGCCTGAGCTCGTGACCCCCGCCCGTTCGGACCGAGACGGAGTTAGCGCACCGATGCTGCTGGGTGGGGGCCGTTCGGCTGGAGCGGCAAGCTAACCACCAGGCTGAGCCACTTCCTTCAGGAAGTTCTAGCTGGCCGGCTTGCGCAGCTCATGCGGGAGCGCGAAGACCATGCGCTCGTGCACGGCCTCGACCTCCTCCACGTCAGCGAAGCCCGCGTCAGCCAGCCTGGTCAGGACTCCGGTCACGAGTTCCTCCGGAACCGATGCGCCGCTGGTGACGCCGACCGTGCCTGCGTCGTGCAGCCAGGACTGCTCGATCGCGGCCGCGTCGTCCACCAGGTAAGCGGCCTTCGCGCCGGCGTCGAGGGCGACCTCCACGAGCCGCACCGAGTTCGAGGAGTTCCGGGAGCCGACGACGATGACGACGTCTGACTGCCGGGCGATCTGCTTCACCGCTGCCTGGCGGTTCTGGGTGGCGTAGCAGATGTCATCGCTGGGCGGATCGAGCAACTCCGGGAAGCGCTCGCGCAGCGCCGCGACCGTCTCACTGGTCTCATCGACCGATAGCGTGGTCTGGGAAAGCCAGGCGACCTTGACCGGGTCGCGCACCTTCACCGACTCGCTCCCCGCGGGCCCGTCAACGAGGTGAATGTGCTCAGGGGCCTCGCCGGTCGTGCCGATTACTTCTTCGTGGCCTTCATGGCCTATCAGCAGGATGTCGAAGCCCTGGGCCGCGAACCTGCGCGCCTCGTTGTGCACCTTCGTGACTAGCGGGCAGGTCGCGTCGATCGTGCGCAGGCTGCGGTCCCTGGCCTCGTCGCGAACCTCGGGCGAGACGCCGTGCGCGGAGAAGACCACAACGGCCCCCTCGGGGACCTCCTGCGTCTCCTCGACGAAGATCGCGCCGCGCTCCTCCAGCGAATGCACCACATGCGTGTTATGTACGATCTGCTTGCGGACGTAGACTGGCGCTCCGTAGCGCTCCAGGGCCCGTTCGACCGTCTGAACAGCCCGGTCAACCCCGGCGCAGTAGCCGCGAGGCTTGGCCAGCAGGACTCGATGGGGCTGGGCAGACATGGCGCCTAGTTTAGGTGACTATCACCGGCCCGCGAACAGGCTCGTGCAATGCGGCGCGGCTTCCAGAATTACGACAGACCGGGGACTTTATGTCGACCTCGGGCTTGCTGCCGGCCCGAAGCTGGCGAGAATAATCCGAGGGCAGCGCACCCACAGGCGTCCCAGCCGTACCTCGGCCAGCGAGGCTGGCGACGCCGGTGCCTGCGGGGTGGGATGAGAAGGGGAATTGTGATGGGCACGAACCGGATGATTTGGGCACCAATGTCCGCGCTGCGAGCCGTGTTCACCGGGGTCGGCCGGCTTGTCATGGTCGCCGACCGCCCTCAGGAACCGGCTGATCAGGTCGCAGACGGGGCGCGGTGGCGCTCGCTCGACCTGACCGGCAACGTGCGGCTGTTGTCGGCCGAAGACCTGGATGACGGCGGCGTCATGGCTGCGGGGCACTCAGCGCCGCCCGAGGCTCCAGGTAGCCCTCAGCCCTGGGCCGGCCCCGAGCTTCAGGCAAGGCCCGAGTCCCACGCCAGGCCCGAGCCCCAGGTGAGCCCCGAGCCCGAGTCCCACGCCAGCCCTGAGCCCCAGGTCAGCCCCGAGTTCAAGGCCAGCCCCGAGCCCCCGTCCCACGCCAGCCCTGAGCCCGAGGCCAGCCCTGAGCCCGAAGACGGCTCCAGCCTCAACGGCGAGACGGTCGTGCTTCCGCTGGCCAGCTACGACAGCCTCACGCTCCCGTCGATCCGAGCCCGGCTGCGCAGCCTGGACGCGGACCAGTTGCGCGAACTCGCCGCCTACGAGCGCACTCACGCCGAGCGCCCCGAGGTCCTTGGCATGTTCGAGCGCCGGATCGAGCGGCTCGAGACTGGCCGGTAACCGGGCGCCCAGGATGACCAGGTCGAGCCGTGGACGGCCGGTACGGACAGGAAGGCGAGGGTGGCCCGCATGCCGCTAGAGACCTCAGCCGAGTCGCCGGTCCCGGTCAGGACCGTCATGCGGCTTGTCGGCGAGTGGATCGGGCGCCTGGGCCGAGTGTGGGTCGAAGGCCAGATCGCGGAACTGACCCGGCGCGGCGGCACCGTCTTCATGACCCTGCGAGACCCGGTCGCGGCCGTTTCGGTACGGGTGATCTGCGCGGGCTCGGTGCTCGACGCGACGCAGCCCGCCCCGGCGGTCGGCGCGCGCGTGGTTATCTGGGCCAAGCCGGAGTTCAACGCGGCCAAGGGCTCGTTCGCCCTGGCCGCCACCGAGATCCGGGCGGTCGGCATCGGCGAACTGCTGGCCCGGCTCGAGCGGCTGCGGAGCGCGCTGGCCGCGGAGGGCCTGTTCGCCACGGAGCGCAAGCGGCGGCTGCCGTTCCTGCCGAACATGGTGGGCCTCATCTGCGGCCGTGACTCGGCCGCCGAGCGGGACGTGCTGCAGAACGCCGCCCGGCGCTGGCCCGCCGTCAGGTTCAGGGTGGAGCAGGTCGCGGTCCAGGGCGCACGCGCCAGTGAGGAGATCATCGAAGCGCTGCAGCGGCTCGACGCCGACAAGGCGGTGCAGGTGATCATCATCGCGCGTGGCGGCGGCTCGGTCGAGGACCTGCTTCCGTTCTCCGACGAGGATCTCGTCCGCGCGGTCGCTGGGTGCACCACGCCGGTGATCAGCGCAATCGGGCACGAGCAAGACGTCCCGCTGCTTGACCTGGTGGCGGACGTCCGGGCGTCCACGCCCACCGACGCCGCCCGGCGCGCGGTACCCGACGTGGCCGAGCAATTCCAGCTCATCGGCCAGCTCAGGGCGCGGGCCCACCGCGCGCTGCTCGGGCGGCTGGACCGCGAGAGATCATGGCTCACCGCGATCCGCTCTCGCCCGGCCCTGGCCAGCCCGCAGCGCGAGCTAGACCGCCGCGAAGAGCAGATACTCAGCCTGGCCGAGCGGGGCCGACTCGCCCTGACCGCAAGCATCGATCGCCGCGGTTCCGACGTGGCGCACATCAGGGCCAGGCTTCTCGCGCTCTCGCCCGCGGCGACACTGCGTCGCGGCTACGCGATCGTGCAACGGGCAGACTCGGGTGTCGTGACGAGTGCCGCCCAGGTCAGCGACGGCGATCTCCTCACTGTCCGATTTGCCGAGGACCAGCTTCCCGTCACCGCAGGTCACCACCGGACAGACCATTAGCGAGGGAACGAACTCGGCCCCGCATACCTGCCGCCCGCCCGCCGGCCGGCGACCATAGCTGCCCTCGACACTGGCGGGAGCTGAGGTGGCTCAGGTATCCGGGTCGCCCGCCGACGCCGCAGGGCCTCTCCGTCCGGCCACGCCGTCCGCTGGTGCAGGCGGTGTGCCATAGCGGCCTTACGCGTTCATCGACGGCAAGTGCCCTGCGATTACGGTCGGCACTAGGGTGAACGCGTGGCAGATACGAGCGAGGCGGGCGAGCCCAGGCCCGGCTTCGAGCAGGCCAGGGATGAGCTGACCGAGCTGGTCAAGCGGCTGGAGGCGGGTGGCCTGACGCTCGAGCAGTCGCTGGCGCTCTGGGAGCGGGGCGAACAGCTCGCTGCGATCTGCGAGGACTGGCTGGAAGGCGCCAGGGCTAGGATGGCTGCCGCGCTCGCGCGCCGGGAGGACTCCGGGGATTCGCCTGCCGCTCCGTTCTGAGCGGCTAAGCCGACTGGACGTGCAGCCTGGACATGACCTCGAGCACGCCGTCGGCGAGCTGCCGCGCGCGGTCGGCGTCTTCGACCAGCGGCACCTTGACGACCGCCAGCATCATCGCGCCGGTCATGACGATGGCGGCAGCCTCGTCAAGCGGCTCACCGCTACGGGCGAAGAACTCGGCGTTCTTCCGCACCCACTCCGCCAGCCGCTCCCGCCAGAGCAGCTCGAACCCCGGCGGGCCGTCACCGCGAGCGAACAGGCCAGCGAGTTCGCGCTGCTCGACGCAGACGTCCAGATAGCCGCGGGCGCCCGCGAGGAAGAGCTGCATCGGGTCGGTGACGCCGGAGGCCCTGGCCGCGCGTACCGCGCTGCGGGTCCGATCCGAGTGCTCGCGGCTCAGTTCCTCAAACAGGGTCAGGTAAAGATCGGCCTTGCCGGAGAAGTGGTGGTACAGGCTGCCGACGCTGGCTCCGGCCAGCGCCACGATGTCGGTCACGCCTGCCTGCGCGTAGCCCTCGAGCGTAAACACTTCGCGGGCCGCCGTGAGCAGGCCGCTTCGCGTGGATGTGCCACGGTCAGTGGCCCGTCCGACGGAAACTGCCTGGTCAGTCGTCATCGCAGCCTGCTGTCTGGGTCAGGAACCACTCCAGGGTGGCCAGCCACCGGGCCAGCCTCTTACATAGGATTCCACCACGGGCCGCCGACAGGGAAGGTGCGTTGGCCATGAGTGAGGACCAGGCAGCCCCGGTGCCAGGCAGTCAGCCCGGCGTATCAGCACTGACGGGCACGCCCGGCGTCGCCGGCGCGCCCGGCGTGCCGGCCACCACGGAGGGCGAGGACGAGGCCCTCGCCGTTCCCGAGCCGGGGCGTCACGCCCCGGATCGCAACCTGGCGCTTGAGCTGGCCAGGGTGACCGAGGCCGGCGCGATGGCCTCGGCCCGCTGGGTCGGCCGCGGCGACAAGAACGGCGCCGATGCGGCCGCGGTAAACGCTATGCGCCAGCTCATCAACACGGTCTCCATGAACGGCGTCGTGGTGATCGGCGAGGGCGAGAAGGACGACGCCCCGATGCTGTACAACGGCGAGCAAGTCGGGGACGGCACCGGGCCGAGCTGTGACGTCGCGGTCGACCCGATAGACGGCACCCGGCTAACCGCCAACGGCATGCCCAACGCGATCTCGGTCATTGCCGTGAGCGCCCGCGGGTCAATGTATGACCCGTCGGCCGTCTACTACATGTCCAAGCTGGTCACCGGGCCGGAGTCGGTCGGCGTGGTCGACATCGACGCACCGCCCGGGGCCAACATCGCGGCCGTGGCGAAGGCCAAGGGCTGTTCGGCATCCGATGTCACGGTCGTCATCCTTGACCGTCCGCGGCACGCGGAGCTGATCAAGGCGGTCCGCGCGGCCGGCGCCCGGATCAAGCTGCTCACCGACGGCGACGTGGCCGGAGCGATCATGGCGGCCCGCGATGGCACCGGAGTCGACTTGCTGCTCGGGATAGGAGGCACGCCGGAAGGCATCATCGCGGCCTGCGCGATCAAGTGCCTCGGGGGCGTGCTGCTAGCCAAGCTGGCGCCGCGTGACGACGCGGAGCGGGTGAAGGCCCTGGACGCCGGACACGACCTGAACCGCGTCCTGACCACCGATGACCTGGTGACCTCTGACGACGCGTTCTTCGCCGCCACCGGAATTACCGACGGCGAACTGCTGGCCGGGGTCAGGTACCGGGCGGGGGGCGCCACCACGCACACGCTGGTGATGCGGGCCAGGTCGGGCACCGTGCGCAACATCTACAGCGAGCACCAGCTCTGGAAGGTCTCCACCTACTCGGCGGTGAAGTACACCTGACCGCGTAGCTGCGCTGACCGCAGAGGCTCGGCGCCCACGGGGCGGCCGGTTTCCGTGGCCAGGCTCTCAGCGGGGCAGCCCGTTACGCCGGAAGCTGCCGAGCCAGCGGGACTTACGCGGGGATATCACCCGAATCGTGCCGCCCAGCGACGCGGTTCGCACCTCGATGACCGGCATGCCCGTCGCGGGCTGGCGCGGCGTCTTATTGATCTTCCTGGTGAGCACCGAGGTCCCGTACATCTCGACGGTTACGCCTTCGGGCACGATGAGTTCCAGCGTGCCCGCGAGCACCGTGGCGTACACGGTGATGCGCTGGCTCTGCAGCAGCGCTTCACGCACATCGAGTACGACCTCGCCGAACACCGCGACAACGGGCAGGGTCGCGGGAATCACCCACCGGCCGTCCCTGCTCTCCCGCGCGAATACGCCCAGGACCGGGGTCCTGGTGTCCAGCCGGAACGGCTGAGCGGACGGCTCGACCAGGTCGGCCGTCAGCGGTGCGAGATCACCGAGCGTGCGGGCCGTGTAAGCGCGCTCGACCCGTTCTGAGTGCTCGGCGCTGGTGAGCCTGCCATCTCCGGCCGCGGCGCTCAGCAGTGCAATCACCCGGTCTCTGTCCGCATCGGAGGCGCGCAGATCGCGGGGCGCGGGCCGGGACGTCACAATCAGAAGATACTCCAGCAACCCGTCAGACGCCCGGGGCGAGCACAGGGCTACGGTGCAGGCCAGAGCGCCGCCGCGATTCCGCGAGGACAGCGTCGGGGGCGGGCCAGGACACCGCCCCCATCCGGCGCGGCCAGCGTCGCGCTCCTGTTAGTTTGGTACTAGCAAGTAATCGCGGGCGAGCAGGAGGGGCAGCCGGTGGGCGAGCCTACGGACACATCAGACAGGCGCGGCCTGCGTGGCGCTCATTACAAGTGGGTTGCCCTGTCCAACACCACGCTCGGCATGCTCGCCGCGACCGTCAATGCTTCGATCGTCATCATTGCCCTGCCCGCGATCTTCCGCGGCATCAAGCTGGACCCGCTCCAGGCCAGCAACATCAGCTACCTGCTCTGGATGCTGATGGGCTACCTCGTCGTCTCGGCGGTGCTCGTGGTCACGCTCGGCCGCCTCGGCGATATCTACGGCCGGGTGAGGATGTACAACGCCGGGTTCGCGATCTTCGGGCTCGGTGCGCTCGCGCTGCCGTTTGACCCGCTTGTCGGCCCGAGCGGGGCCCTCTGGCTGATCGGCTTTCGCGTCATCCAGGCCGTTGGCGGCGCGATGCTGATGGCCAACTCTCCCGCGATCCTGACCGACGCCTTCCCGTCCAACCAGCGCGGCACGGCCATGGGTATCAACCAGATCGCGGGCATCTCCGGCCAGTTCATCGGCCTGATACTCGGCGGGGTCCTGGCCGCGGTCGACTGGCGGCTGGTTTTCATCGTGTCGGTGCCCATCGGCGTGGGCGGCACGATCTGGTCCTACCTGAGCCTCAAGGAGGTCGGCGTGCGCACCCCGGCCAGGATCGACTGGCTCGGCAATGTCACCTTCGCGGTCGGCCTGGTCATGCTGCTGACCGGGATCACCTACGGCATCCAGCCCTACGGTGGCCACTCGATGGGCTGGACCAGCCCTCTGGTACTGACCGGGCTCTTCGGCGGTGTCGCCCTGCTCGTACTCTTCTGCGTCATCGAGTCGCGGGTCACCGCGCCGATGTTCGACCTTGGCCTGATGAAGATCCGCGCGTTCGCGGCCGGCGTCGGGGCCACGCTGCTGGCCTCGATAGCCCGCGGCGGACTTCAGTTCATGCTGATCATCTGGCTGCAGGGCATCTGGCTCCCGCTCCACGGCTACGCCTACAAGGACACCCCGCTGTGGTCGGGCATCTACCTGCTCGCGCTGACGTTCGGCTTCGTGGTGTCCGGGCCGCTGTCCGGCTGGCTGTCGGACAAACACGGCGCTCGCGCGTTCGCCTCCGGTGGCCTGCTCCTGTCCGCCCTGGCCTTCGGCGGCCTGCTGCTGATCCCGGTTGACTTCAGCTACCCGGAATTCGCGGTGCTGATCTTCGTGGCCGGCGCGGGCATGGGGCTGTTCTCGGCGCCTAACGCGGCCGCGATCATGAACAGCGTGCCCGCCAAGCAGCGGGGCGCAGCCTCGGGCATGCTGGCCACGTTCCAGAACTCAGGCTTCGTCCTGTCGATCGGCGTGTTCTTCTCGCTGATGATCGCCGGCCTGGCCGCGACGCTGCCGACGACGCTGACCAGCGGCCTGTCGGCCCAGGGCGTACCGCACGCGATCGCCGCGAAGGTCGGCTCGCTGCCGCCGGTCGGCAGCCTGTTCGCCGCGTTCCTCGGCTACAACCCGGTCAAGGAACTGCTCGGGCCGACCGGCGTGCTCGGCCACCTGCCGCCGTCGCACGTCGCGCTGCTCACCGGCCAGAGCTTCTTCCCCGGCCTGATCTCCCAACCGTTCCACCATGGCCTGGTGATCGTGTTCCTGATGGCCATCGGCGTGCTGGTGATCGCGGCGATCGCTTCCGCCTTGCGTGGCGGCCGGTACGTGTACGAGGAGAGCGTGGAGGCGGCCGCGATCGCGGCTGGCTCGGCCACCTCGGCAGCCGGAACCGACATCGTCATCGACGAGATCGCCGCCGAGGAGGCCGACGACGCGATGGGCCTCGCCAACGGCGACGGCCAGGGCAGCAGCGACGGCCAGGGCGCGCGCGAGGCTGTACGAGCGGCGAACAGGCGTGCTACCCCTGATGCATGACCTCAGCTGACAGCCTGACATCAGCAGACGCTGACGTCCCACATGCTTCCCACGCGCGCGACGCTGTTGCCCGCGCGCTGGCTGCCGATATTGAGCTCGTCAACTTCCTGTACGCCGATCACGCCGGCGTCATCCGCGGGAAAGCGGCCTCGACGCAGTTCCTGGCCGACCGGATCGAGAGCGGCATCGGTCACACCGTGGCCATGATGGCGATGACCATGCTGGACACGCTCCAGCCGGTGGAGGGGATGGGGCCGGTCGGTGAGGTCCGGATCAAGCCGGATCCGGCCACGTTCGTGGAGCTGCCGTACGCTCCGGGTGCCGGCGTGATGCTGGCCGACCTGGTCCGCCCAGACGGGGAGCCGTGGGAGGCGTGCGCCCGCTCCTTCCTCAAGCAGGCGATCAATGAACTCGCCGCCGACGGCTACGCCATGTCAGCGGCGTTCGAGCCAGAGTTCACCCTCGGCCGGCGCGAGGCCGACCCGGCTGGGGGCCCGGACCGGCTGGTGCCGTCCGACGACAGCCTCTGTTATTCGACGACCGGCTTCCACCAGAACCGCGAGTACGTCATGGAGGTGGTGCGGGCGCTGAACGCTCAGGGTCTCCAGGTTGAGCATTACTACCCGGAGCTCGGCCACGGTCAGCAGGAAGTCTCCATCCGATATGCCGGGGCGCTGCGCGCGGCCGACAACCACGTGCTGTACCGGGAGACCGTGCG
>JASIBJ010000160.1 GCA_030045215.1 Streptosporangiaceae bacterium
TGATCCTCGTCATCGTCAAGATCGTCCAGCTGGCGGTTGGGCACTAGATGCGCAACGGGCTGAGTGACCGGCTGCCGGGGCCCGGTCACTGAGCCCGCTCGTAGGCCGACAGGGTGACGGACACCGTCACCCACAGCGGTTCCGGCAGCGGCTCGATCCGGCAAGCCAGTTGCTCCTGGTCGATGTGATGAGCGCTCGGGCCCATGGACACCAGATCGCTCAGGTCCGCGTGGGTCAGCGGCTCCTGATAGCTAAGCGGCTCGGCCGCGACCCGATCCAGCCCGGCCAGGCTAGCCGCCAGCCGGTCGGCCTTGGCGGCGTCGACGCTGAGCATGCGCAGCAGCCCGGTCACCTCAGCCAGGTGCGAGGTCGTGGGCGTGACCACCAGGAAAGTCCCGCCGGGCGCGAGGACGCGGATCGTCTCGGCGGCATTGCGCGGCCCGAACACGCTCATGACGATCGCGGCGGAGCCGTCGGCCAGCGGGAACGGCCGCCGCACGTCGGCGCCGAGCGCCACGGAGCGAGGGTGGGCCGAGGCCGCCCGGCGCAGGGCCGCCTTGGACAAGTCCAGGCAGACGCCGACGCTGCCCGGCAGCGCCTCGAGCACAGCAGACAGGTAGTAGCCGGTACCGCCGGCGAGGTCGAGCACGACGCCCTCCGCCGCGCAGCCCGGCCCGGCGCTGAGCGCGAGCGAGGTGAGGGCGGCAGCGATCGGCGCATAGTGGCCGCGGTTCAGGAACCGGGAGCGGGCGGCGACCATCGCAGACGCGTCGGCGTTCGCCACCGGACGGGCGCCGACCGCGAGGTTGACATAGCCCTGCCTGGCGATGTCGAAACAGTGCCCGTGCTCGCAGCGAAGTTCCTGGCCCTGCTGCGCGAGCCGACCCGCGCAGACCGGGCATCGCAGCGCGGCGAGCGCTGCGGCCAGCGCCGGTTGGCTCCTCACTGCGCTCCCGACATCACCGTGACTCCGCTCCGTCATGCTAGCGAGCGCAGGCCGCGCGCTCACTCCTCACGACTGACGGCGCCGACGGAATCGACGACGGCCCACTGGTCATACGCCGTAGGCCGGCAGGATGGCTCCGCTGACCGGTGCCGCCGCGTCACTGACCAGGAATGCGATCACGCCGGCGATGGCGGAAGGCGCGACCGCCTGCTTCATCACCTCCGGCGCAAAGATGCCCCGGTTTGTCGGAGTGTCGAGAAGTTGCGGTGCGACCGCGTTCACCCGGATCCCGTAGGGCCGCCACTCCACATCAAGGACGCGTGTCAGGTGGACCAGAGCAGCTTTGCTCGCGCTGTAGGCCGCCATGCCGCCGGTCGGCTCGATCCCGGGACGGGCGGTTACGTGCACGATGGCACCTGAGCCCCGCTGCTGCATGTGTGGCGCTACCGCCTGGCTCAGCCACAGCGCGGGTCCCACGTTCACGTCGAACATCAGCCGCAAAGTCTCGGGAGAGGTGGTGAGCGCGTTTCCCTGTCTGAAGGCGCCGATGGTGTTGACGAGCACGTCCGGGGGCCCGGCATGACCGACAATCGTATCGATGAGGCCTTTCGCCGCTGCCGGGTCAGTAGGGTCGGCCACCTCGCGGCGGAC
Source organism: Streptosporangiaceae bacterium (assembly GCA_030045215.1). The sequence goes on from JASIBJ010000160.1 coordinate 1,598, forward strand.
ACTGCCGGGCAGGTCCCGCATCTCCTGCTCGTTCCGGTCGACCGCCACCACCGTGAGGCCGCCATCGAGGAGCGTTGCGGTCGTCGCGTGACCGAGCGGACCCCCAGCACCGGCCACGATCGCTACTTTCGCGCTCATGACATCCACCGGCGGCGGTGAGAAATGGCCGCAAGGCGGGGCGCCGACCTGCCTGCCTGTGCGCCGGACTGTGGTGAGATCACGGCTTCTCCCTTGAGTCTGGCCACGTCTCTGCGGTATGGGAGCGTGGCTACGTGGCCATGGTTTCCGCCCGGCAGGTGAAGGGTCATCACCTGGTTCTGATGATTCGGAAGCGCACCCAAATGCTCTGCTCGCTGCCCGAGGCGCTGGAACCTTGACGGCGGGCGCGCCGCTGTGAGTGACTTCCGGGTAATGCCAGGTACGAGGCCTTTGACGTGGACTTCCGGAGACATGACCCGTGACCGAAGCTGACTACGCGGCGCTGCGCCGCCGGTACGCGCAGGAGAGAGCCAAGCGGCTCCGTCCCGACGGCAACGACCAGTACCTGGCGCTGAAGGGGCAGTTCGCGAGGCTGCTCGATGACCCGTATACCGAGCGGGTCGAGCGAGACGCCAAGCATGACCACGTGACGGTCGCTTTCATCGGCGGGGGATTCGCGGGCCTCGTCACCGGGGCCAGGCTCAAGGAGGCCGGGATCGACGACGTGCGCATCGTCGAGAAGGGCGGCGGCTTCGGCGGTACCTGGTACTGGAACCGCTACCCAGGGGCGCAGTGCGACACCGCCGCGATGATCTACATGCCGCTGCTGGAGGAGACCGGGCACATGCCCTCAGAGCGGTACGCGCACGCCGCGGAGATCCTCGAGCACTGCAACCGGATCGCCAAGCACTACGGGCTGGACGAGAGTGCGCTGTTCCACACCCAGGTCACCGACCTGGAGTGGGACGCGCCTGGCTGCCGCTGGATCGTGCGTACCGACCGGGGAGATGAGTTCACCGCGCAGTTCATCGCCACGGGAACGGGCCCGCTGCACGTGCCGAAGCTGCCGGGCATCCCCGGCATCGAGACGTTCGCCGGGCACTCGTTCCACACCAGCCGGTGGGATTACGCCTATACCGGCGGCGATCCGTCCGGAGCGCCGCTGGACCGGCTGGCCGACAAGCGCGTGGCGATCATCGGAACGGGCGCGACCGCGGTCCAGTGCGTTCCGCATCTCGCCGCGGCCTGCCGAGAGCTGTTCGTGTTCCAGCGGACGCCGTCGTCGGTCGACACGCGGGGCAACCGGCCGGTCGATCCGGAGTGGTTCGCCCAGGTGGCCACGCCGGGATGGCAGCAGCGGTGGCTGGACAACTTCGTCGCCAACATGACGGCGGGCGAGTTCCCCGCCGAGGACCTGATCGACGACGGCTGGACGGACCTGGCCAAGCGGATACGCGGCCGGATTGCGGCGCCGCGCTTGACCCCAGCGAGCTTCCAGGAACTGCTGGCCGACTTCGAGATCGCCGACTTCGAGAAGATGAGCGAAATCCGGTCCAGGGTCGACACGATCGTCGCCGACGCGGCGACGGCCGAGCACCTCAAGGCCTGGTACCGCCAGCTGTGCAAGCGGCCGTGCTTCCACGACGAGTACCTCGACGCGTACAACCTGCCGTCGGTCCACCTGATCGACACTGACGGCAGGGGAGTGGAGTGGATCACGCCGGCCGGGGTCGTGGTGGCCGGCGTCGAGTATCCGGTCGACTGCATCATCTACGCATCAGGCTTCGAGGTCGGGACCGAGCCCACGCGGCGCAGCGGCTTCGACGTGACCGGCCGGGACGGAGTCAGGCTCTCTGACTACTGGTCGGCCGGGATGCGCAGCCTGCACGGGGTCCACGTGCACAACTTCCCCAACGTCTTCTTTGTCCAGCTCGGCCAGGGAGCCAACTTCCTGCCCAACGTCCCGCACAACCTGACCGACTCGGCCAAGACCGTCGCGGCGGTCATCGCACACGCGATCAGCGGCGGTTTCGACGTGGTCGAGCCGACCAGCGAAGCGGAGGACGCCTGGATCGAGCAGCTGGCGCCCAACCCGGTAATGACGTCGTTCCTGGGCCAGTGCACCCCCGGTTATTACAACAACGAGGGCCACGAGCCCGGACCGCACTCGCTGTTCGGCGGGTACTCCCGCGGCGCCGCGGCCTACTTCCGGTACATCGAGCAGTGGCGCGCCTCGGGCACCTTCGAGGGCCTGCGCTTCAGCCGCGGCCCGGCCGCGTGACCTGCGGGGCTGGCCCTGCGGGGGCCCGCTGGCAGGCGCCCCGCGAGTGCGCTACCATACCAGCGCGTCCTCTACTGGTGAAAGGGGTGGTAGCCGTGGTCACGACATCGTCCGCGTGTCCCCGCCTCGCCGAGAGGATGCCGAGGAGCTGATTCCGGGGAGCGCACCTCATCCCCGGAGGCATTTCCCGTGACAGACCTGGTTATCCGCCCGCTGGTGGCAGGCGAAGAGTCTCTGTTCGAATCGCTCAACGATCCCGGCCTGGTGGGATACGCTGCGGCCGGCGAGCGCTATGCCGATAGGGCGTCCCTCGGGCAGTACCGCCCCGAGTGGACGTGGGTGGCGCTGCGCGACGGCACCGTCATTGCCCGCGCGGCCTGGTGGGCAGGCCCGGAAGACACCGAGCCGCGGGCGCTCGATTGGCTTGACTTCACCGATCTCGACGCGGCCGTCCAGCTGCTGCGTACCGCGCCGCTGCGCACCGGCTACGGCCTGCCGCTGCCGCCCGGCTGGCGCGACAGCCCGGCCGTGCGCCGGGCGGCCGAAGACCGGATCGCCGCCGCCACGCTGGCCGGCCTGACCCTCCTGGTCGAGCGCTACCGCTACCGGTGGACCCCGGCCTGCGGCCTGCCGAAACGGCCCGGCCGGCTGGACTTCAGGCCGGAGCCTGACGACCAGGTGATCCTGGAGCTGTTCCGGCGCGCTCACGCGGGCAGCCTCGACGCGCACGCACGGCGTGCCATCGCCGAATCGGGCCTGGGCGCGGCGGCGCAGGCCGAACTGGACACCCTGCGGTGGATGCCGAGCCCGCGCGAGTGGTGGCGGGTCGCGTACACGTCTGGCGGCGAACCCGTCGGCCTGGCCGCACCGTGCCGCAACTACAGCGACGCGGTCATCGGCTACATCGCCGTAGTGCCCGAGCAGCGCGGTCACGGGTATGCCTACGACCTGCTCGCCGAGGCCACTCACCTGCTGGCCGGGGAGGGAGCAGACCGGGTCGTCGCGGGGACCGACGTCACGAACTTCCCGATGGCCAGGGCGTTCGCGAGGGCCGGCTATCCCGTCATCCAGCACCGCATCGATTTCGCGTGCTGACTGTTATCGGAGCAGGCCGGGCCAGTGGAGCTGGGTAACCACATCGTCGGCGGCCTGCGCCGCAGTGCGCCCGTCGGTGTCGATCCGCAGTTCTCCGGGCCAGGCCCGTTCCGTCCTTCCCGCTATCGCTATTGCCTCGGCGGCAATGCGGCGCAGCTCGGCGGCGGACTCGCCGATGAGCGGATCGCCGGGCTGGGCCCAGCTGCCGCCGCCTTGCCCCCGGCGCAGGATCCGGCGGGTCAGCTCGCCGGGCCCGGCATGCAGTCGGCAGAGGGTCATCGTCGCGGCGGGCAGCGCGTCGGCGTACGCGCCGGCGTCCTCGACCGGCCCGACCGCGACGAGGCACTGCGCGCCGGCCGCACGGTAGGTCGTCCAGATCGCCGCCAGGTTGCGGGCCTTGACGCGGTGATTGCCGGGATCGTCGGGCGCCGCGGGACGGCAGAAGCCGATCTGGTCCAGGTCGAGATAGGCGGCCGTGAGCCCGGCACGGCGCAAACGCACGTACACCTCCCACCCCACGGTCGACTTCCCGACGCCGGCGGGCCCGCAGACGACCAGGACCGGGCTAACGCCTGCTGCTCCGGACTGGCGGGCGGCCGCTCCGGACTGCCGGGCATGTGCGCGGGCACCCGGCGCGCCGGTCACTCCCGTGCCCGAGGGCCAGCCGCCGCTGCGGCCGCGCACAACCTCGACCACCTCCGGCACCGTCCGGGCGGTGGTGTCCACGCAGAAGTCCGCGAAGTTACTCGCATCCAGCTCGTACGCCTCGCGCAGGGCGTCCTCGACTCCGGCCGGCGTCTCGTCGCGCCCAGCGAGCCGCTTCCTGACGACATCGTCCGCAGCCCTCAGCCGGACCAGTGTCAAGGCCGCCTGCGGAAGCAGTTCCGCGTCCACACCGTGACGGGGGTCAACGACGCCGGAGACGACGACGCAAAGCGTGCCCGCCGCCGCGAACGTTGCGACTACGTCACCAAGATTCTGCGTTTTGATCCGGTACCGGCCCGGATCTGCGGCAGGCTCCGGGTAGCACATGCCGAGCTGGTCGATGTCGGCGAAGCCCGCTGCGACACCTGCCCGCGTGAGCTGGGAGAAGTATTCCCAGCCGACAGCCGTCTTGCCCACCCCGGCCGGGCCGCACAGCCACAGGACCGGGATGGCAACGGACGTCACAGGTGGCGATTCTGGCGGCCAGGACTTGGGGTGTCGAACGAATTCTTCGGGGCCGCGCCAGGGCTCAGTGCGCCCTCGTGACGAAGTCCACAATCGCGCCGAGATCTGGCCGGTAGCCGTCCGTGGTATCGACGTCGAGCGCCGGGACTTCCAGGGAGATCCGCTCGAAGGTGGCGCGCAGCCTGGCGAATTCCTCCGGGTCCCGGTCAGGACCCGGATCGACATGAGCCCGGCGGACCGGGTTGGACTCACGTCGGCGCAGCGCCCGGCTCAGGGCCACGTCGGCCGGTACGTAGCAGTGCACGATCCGCAGCTGCGCCAGACCAAGCAATGGCTCCAGGCCTGTGCGCCAGTTGCCGTCCTGGAACGCGGCATCGGCAACGGTGGTGACGCCAGCGCGCAGCAGCAAACGCAGCACGTCAAAGAAGACGGCAAACGTCCGCTTGGTCAGTTCATCGCCGGGGGAGGGGACGAACCCCGAGGAACCATGGACCATGCCTTCCTTGATCTCGTCCCGGCAGATCGCCGGGCACCCAAGCGACTCGGCCAGGCGGTGCGCGAGCGTCGTCTTGCCGACCGCTGACGGGCCGCTGATGATGATCAGCGTGGGGAGCGAGGTCACCGCACCGGGACGTGCGGCGGGCGGACAATCGCAACTATCGCGCCGGGGAGCACAGTTTCGATCGTATCCGCCGCGCGCCTGCGACTCGTTCCGCGGCCGGGTAATGGCTGTCGACGATATGTGAGCGCGGTGGCATACTGGCCGGCGCAGGACGAGAGGCGCTGCAACGGCTCTGCCCGCCACGCTCGTCCTGTCTTCTGCTGAGAAGGGCGCCTCCGGTAGAGGAGGTGCTCGTGAGCACTCATGGTGTGTCAGGTTCCAAGACGTTCCCGAAGATCGAGCTGCACGTGCATCTGGAGGGCACCGTCCGGGCTCGGACACTGCTGCAGATCGCCAAAAGGAACACCGTCCCGCTGCCGGCGGACTCGGTGGAAGGACTCGCCGGGCTCTACCAGTACCGGGACTTCGCCCAGTTCATTGAGACATGGGTGCTGACTACCGGGGCACTGCGCACCGAGCGGGACTTCCGCCAGGTCGTGGTGGACTATGCAGCCGAGGCGGCCAGCCATGGCGCGGTCTACATCGAGGGGATCTTCACCCCCGCGGAGCCGGCCGGGCGCGGATGCGACTGGGATGAGATATTCACAGGCTTCTGCGACGGTGCTCAGCAGGCAGCCGAGGAGCACGGCGTCCGAGTCCGGCTGACGCCGGACATCCCGCGCGGGTACTCGCTAGAGATGGCTGAGCTGACCGCCCGGCATGCGGTCGCCTACCGTGACCGAGGCGTAGTCGGCATCGGCCTGGGCGGACCGGAGGCGGAATACCCGCCCGAGGCGTTTGCGCGGGCCTTCGAGATCGCCAGGGATGGCGGGCTCGGTTCGGTGCCCCATGCCGGCGAGGCGGCGGGCCCGGTGTCGGTCCGCGGCGCGCTAGACGCCTTGCACGCGGACCGGATCCGGCACGGCATCCGTGCTGCCGAAGACGCTGGCCTGCTGCGGGAACTGGCCGCGCGAGGCGTGGTGCTGGATGTGTGCCCGATCTCGAACGTGCGCACCGGTGTCGTCGGCTCGCTGGCTGAGCACCCGTTGCCCGACCTGGTAGCTGCCGGTATCGCCTGCTCGGTGTCCACGGACGATCCGGCGATGTTCGCTACAGACCTGGCCGCCGACTATGCAGCCGCGATGGAACTGGGAGTGACGGCCCAGGACTGCTACCTAGCCGGGCAGCGGGGCGCGTTGTGCGACGCGACGGCCAAGCGCGACCTGCAGATGATCGGCGCGGCGTTCGACTGGGCCGGGGTCGGGGCATGACGCACTAACGGGCGCCGAGCCTATGGCTGAAGGCCTCCGGACGGGCCACTTGGAAGTGACGGCGTGATCGCGATGGCGGCGGGGAAGTTCTCTGCCCTGATGGCCTTGCCGGCCTTGTTGTTGGCGGTGCTAATCGGTGTGACCGTGCCCGAGGTGTTGGTGGTATAGACGGTTTTCCCGTTCGGGGTAATCACGATCAGGCAGGACCTGACCCTACCTTGATGGCCTTGCCTGCCCTGTTGGTAGCGATGTTAATCGGAGTGACCATATCTCCGCCCCCGTAGCCGACATCAGTAACGTAGGCGGTCTTTCCGTTCGGAGTGATCGCGATGGCCCACGGCCCGTCACCGACCGTGATGGCCTTGCCGACAGTGTCGGTAGCGGTACTGATCGGGGTGACTGTGTCCTCGACCTGGCCCGTGTGGGGTGAGCTGTTGTGAACGACGTAGGCGGTCTTCCCGTTCGGGGAAATCGCGATGTACCCCTGTCCGTCGGTTGATGCCCCACTGCTGCCCACGATCGGCTTGCCGGCCTTGCCCGTGGCGGTGCTGATGGGAACGAGCGGGTCGCCGTTGCCGACATACACGGTCTTTCTGTTCGGCGTAATCGCAATGACATCCGGTCCAGACCCGGGCTGCAGCGCGATCGGCTTGCCGGCCTTATCAGTGGCGGTGTTGATCGGGGTCACGGCCGTCTCGCTCACGACGTAGGCCGTAACCGGCCGTGTCGACCTGGCGCCGCTCGCGGGTACGCCGGCGGCGGCAGCTGAACCGGCGACGGCGGCGACAGCCACGGCGAACAGCAGAACTGCGACACCTGAGATTGCTGCCTCGGCAGGCCGCCGCCGCGCCTGGCTAACTCGTCTCATCAGATGCCCCTGTCGCTCCGCGTGATGCCCGCGGGCAGGCGCTCTGCGGTGGCCTGATTCTAACGTCGGGAGCGTGTGGCACTGCGCGCTGGCATTCGCCGCCCGCTCCGCGGGCTCCTGCCAGGCAGCGGGGGAGACCCAGGGGCTGACGGCCAGAGGTTTGAGCCTGACTTGCGCCAACGCGCGGCCGGGCATACGTTGCGATGTATCGATGCGATACATCGCATCGATATGACGATCTGATATGACGTCCGCATCAGCGCGTCATCATCCTGGAGGCTGGAGATCTCGTGGAGACATCCAAGCACGACATCGAGCCCGCCGCGGGCCGGCTGGGCGTCCTAACGGTGGGGCTCGGCGCCGTCGCGTCGACCGTTGTCGCCGGCGTCGAGCTGATCAGGCGCGGCCTCGCTGAGCCCATCGGCTCGCTGACTCAGATGGGCACCATTCGCCTCGGCAAACGGACCGAGGGCCGGGTGCCGTTCATTCGCGACTTCGTGCCGCTGGCCGGCATTGACCAGCTGGTCTTCGGTGCCTGGGATCCGATCGCGGACACGGCCTACGAAGCCGCGCTGAAATGCGGCGTGCTCGACCGGCTCGCCCACATCGAGCCGATCGCGGCCGAACTGAAGGAGATCGAGCCGATGCCGGCCGTCTTCGACCAGAACTACGTGCGGCGTCTCGACGGCCTCAATGTCAAGTCCGAAGCGAGCAAGCGAGACCTCGCCGACGCCATCCGCGCGGACATTCGCGATTTCAAAGCGGCGCACTCCTGCGATCGGATGGTTGTGATCTGGTGCGCATCCACCGAGATCTTTCTCGATCCAGGCCCGGCCCACCAGGACCTTGATGCGCTCGAAGCCGCGATAGATGCGAACGACAAGATCGTCCCGCCCTCGATGCTCTATGCTTACGCTGCTCTCAACGAGGGCGTGCCCTTCATCAATGGGGCGCCTAATCTCACCGTCGACGTGCCGGCGATGGTGGAGCTCGCTCACTCGGCCGGCGTGCCGATCGGTGGCAAAGACTTCAAGTCAGGGCAGACCCTTCTGAAGACCGTCCTGGCGCCGATGCTGAAGGCTCGCATGCTAGGGCTCCAGGGTTGGTACTCCACCAACATCCTCGGTAACCGCGACGGGGAGGTGCTGGATGACCCCGACAGCTGCCGCACCAAGGAGCAGAGCAAGCTCGGCGTGCTCGACTACATCCTGCAGCCGAGCCTCTATCCCAAGCTCTACGGCGACATCCACCACAAGGTCCGGATCAACTACTATCCGCCTCGCGGTGACAGCAAGGAGGGCTGGGACAACATCGACATCTTCGGCTGGCTCGGCTATCCGATGCAGATCAAGGTCGACTTTCTGTGCCGTGACTCGATCTTGGCGGCGCCACTGGTACTTGACCTGGTGCTGTTCACGGACCTGGCCCAGCGAGCCGGGCTCAAGGGCGTGCAAGAGTGGCTCTCGTTCTACTTCAAGAGCCCTCAGCACGCTCCCACCGTCTATCCCGAGCATGACCTGTTCATTCAGCAGACCAAGCTGAAGAACACACTCCGCTGGCTTATGGGGGAGGAGCAGATCACTCACCTGGGGATGGAGTACTACCAGGACTGAATCGTCAGGTCTCGAATCGCCCAGTCCTAGCGGCACAAGACCCTGGGCGAGCGAGGCCGATGTCCCGCCTGCCGCCTACTCGCGTCGACGCTCTGGATGCCGGTGCACGTCCTGTCGAGCGAGGCGTTGACGACCGAGCGATCGGTTTGGCGATGTCATCTCGGCGGCGGATCGGACCTGCCGGAATCAGTGACCGTCCGTACCAGTCGTGAACTGGGAGGCTGGCGAACCGATCCGATGTACTTGCTCAACGACTACGCCGCCACCACGTTCCTGTCCTCACGTTGCCGGGGGATCACGGCGCGCCTCATCGCAGCGGATCTCGACGCCGGCGTGTATGTCGCCGACGACCTCGGCACCGGGCCCTCGCTCGCACATCTGCTCGCCGGACAAGATCGGGCGGCCGCCCACCGGACCAGCCTGAACGAGACGCGGCGCCGGGCGGCAGCTAGATGGCGTCAAGGACGAAGAACACAAAGCACAGGAACCTCGGCTTGGCTTCGAGTTCGGCGGGGAACAGCTCGCGCGCACCTGGTGCCGGAGGTGGTTCGCTGATTACAGATATCCGGAAGCCGGCCTTGGTGAAGGCGTCGGACATCGCGTGCAGCGGCCGGTGCCAGAGGCTCATCAGGACGCTGTGACCGCCCAGGGTCCATTCGAAGGACCACTGGAGCGTCGCGAAATAGTCGGCGTCGGGATTGACCAGCTTGAAGACGATGGGGTGGTCAACGGCGACGATGAGCCGACCGCCGGCGGCCAGCACGCGCCGCAGTTCGGCCAGCGGCGCGGTCCAGTCCTCCAGGTAATGCAGTACCAGGGACGCGATGACATCGTCGAACGCGCCGTCGGGGAACGGCAGCGGGCGGCCCAGATCGGCGAGCTGCAGGTCCGCGTCGGCGCCGAGCCGCTGCCGGGCCAGTTGCAGCATCTTCGCGCTGGAGTCGATGCCGGTCACGATGGCGCCCCGGTCGCGCAGCGCCGCGGCTATAGGTCCCGAGCCGCAGCCGGCGTCCAGGATCCGTCGGCCGGCCACGTCCCCGGCCAGGTCCAGGATCGCGGGCCGTGCGTAATAGCCGTTGATGAGGTTGGCCTCGGTCTCCGCTGAGTACGCTTCCGCGAAGCTGTCATAGTTGTTGGCCACGGCCTGGTTCGCGGGCCCGGCAGAACTCTCGGCAACGGGACGCATGCGGTTCATCCTCGCATGCCTGGCCTGTCTGGCCCGTCTCATCGAATCTGGCCAGCGCGACCTGGGATTCACCCAGCCAGGACAACTGCCCGCCAGACTCGTCGCCGTTACGGCCCGGCTCTAACGGCTGTGACAGTTAATGCGGTGTCAACCGTCAGTTTGGCTTGCCGACTTTCCACACCGGCAGCATGGCCTTGTTTTGCCGGAGTGGCCTGGGAGGACATTAATGACGGACAGTATGGAGCGCGTCGGCGTCTCGCGCCGGTCGTTCATTGGCGGTGTCGGCATCACTGCCGGCGGTCTTCTTGTAGCCGGCAGCCCGGTCCTGTGGCAGCAGGCCGCCAGGGCCGCCTCAGTCACAGCTGAGCAGGTTCACCTGACCTTCGGGCAGGACCCAGCCCGTGAGGTTGCCGTGTCCTGGGTGACCCCCACTTCGGTGTCCAACCCGACCGTGATAGTCGGCACCGCGGCCGGAGGCTTCGGCCGCACTGTCACGGCCGAGACCCGCATGTACACGGACTCGAACAACGGCGTCCAGACGATTGCCCAGCACGCCCGGATCGAGGGCCTGCAGCCCGACACCGCCTACGTGTACCGGATCGTCAGCAACGGTGAAACCCAGGTCTCCGGAGCGTTCCGCACCGCGCCCGAGGGCCGCGTGCCGTTCCGCTTCACCAGCGTCGGCGACATCGCCTGCGGTGACACCGCCTTCAAGAAGGCGTCGCTCAACGCCGAGGCGACCGCCGCGTCGGTCGAGCTATTCGACCCGGTCGTGCATCTGGTCAACGGCGACCTGTCCTACGCCAACTCCAACCAGCTGTACCAGCCGCAGGTCTGGGCGGAGTACTTCGACAACACGCAGTTCTCGGCCGCGAACCGGCCGTGGATGCCGACGCTGGGCAACCACGAGAACGAGCCAGGCAACGGCCCGCAGGGGTACCTGTCCTACCAGACCCGGTTCGCCTTGCCGAGGAATCACTCCTCCGACTTCGAGGGCAACTGGTACAAGTTCCAGATCGGCTCGGTGTTGTTCGTCATGCTGGACAACAACGACGTCTGCTACCAGGTCGACACTGGGACCTACCTGAGCACCGGCGACAACCAGATCCTGACCGGCTACTCCGGCGGAGCGCAGGAAAGGTGGCTGGAAAAGACGCTGCGCGAGGCGTCCACCGACACCTCGGTCGACTGGATCGTCGTCGTCATGCACCAGCCGGCCATGTCCACGTCTGACGCCGAGGGCTCAGACCTGGGCATCCGCCAGAACTGGATGCCGTTGTTCTATAGGTACGGTGTCGACTTCGTGCTTGCCGGTCACGACCACGACTACGAGCGCAGCTACGTGGTG